>CAJBMJ010000465.1 GCA_903954045.1 uncultured beta proteobacterium
TAAAGACACTGCGGAGCAGTTCAAGGTGATAGACCGTTGGGCAGTGCTGATACGCTATGTGAGCGAAAAAATCGCACCCACACTGGGCACCTTCAGACCCCCGGATGTGTTACCGGCGACGGGGTAACTGCCGGATTTAGGATGAATATTTCCCTGCCTGATTCGCTCAAATCCTTCGTGGACGAGCAGGTTACCCAACGTGGTTACGGCACAAGCAGCGAGTATGTGCGCGAATTAATTCGCAGAGACGCTGATGTCTTGCGTTTGCGTGGCTTGCTACTTCAAGGCGCCGCATCTGCGCCATCTGCGCCAGTGAATGCAGAGTACTTTTCGGGATTGCGTGAGCGCGTTCAAAAACGCGCTCGGGGATGAGGTCCAAACCCATCATCCCGCGCAGTGATGCGAACCGGGACGTGGATGAGGCCATTGAATACTATTTGTCTGAGCACGCTGAACCTGCAGCACTGGGTTTCGTTGACGCACTGGAGCAGGCTTACAAACACATCGCTCTCAACGCGGGGACTGGCTCACAACGCTATTCCCATGCGTTGAACATTCCAGGGCTGCGCTTTTGGCGGTTAACCCGTTACCCGTATCTTGTGTTCTACATTGAGCTTGGTGACCATATTGATATCTGGCGCGTTTTGCATGGGCAGCGTGACGTTCCTTCGTGGCTTGTCGCCGAGATAGGGACTGCTGACCTGCAGTGACTCCTGGAGTTCTGATGCGTTTTATTGAGCGCTTGGCAGGGCCATAAGCACAATAAACAACTCACTGCCTGATTCACTCAAATCCTTTGTGGATGCCGTCAAAAAAGAACAATCTGATTGACCAGCGACTCTACGAGCGCCTTCATCGGAATACTCGCAGGACTGGGCTTGTCTCCATACCGAAAAGGGTGTGAATCACTGGCTTCGTAGCGGTTTCCATCGACCTCGATGACAGCGCGCACGCGCACCGTTTCCCATTTACCACCTTGTGCCTCACCCAAGCGAACCCACAATCCCACCACGGCATCAAATTCCAGCAGCCGAATGGTCTTGCCCTTGAGTTTGTCCATGAGTTCGGCGCGTTCTTCATGTTTGGCAATCTGCCGTAGGAACTCAAGTCGAATGTAGTCAAAGGGTCGGGGGCGAAATACTGCATCACCAAAGTGATATCCATCGCGTGTAGGCCGATTGTCCAGTTCGGTCGCGGTTCTGGCGTCTATCCAGAACCAGGTTTGGGACGGGTGCGGCTCACTAACCGTTGATGGCGCTTCGAGAAGGTAAGGATCTTCAACACTGGGTCCAAACCAGGCCCATGCGGTGCTGGCGAAGAGGCAAGAGAAAATCAAACCCGTTACCAGGCCGCTGATCGTCATTTCATTGCGCGGCAGAAGCCGGGGCTGCAGGCGCCGCCACGGTCTGCGCTATGGCAGCGGGGAGCGGGGCTTTAGGCTCCCACTTGATGAGCTCCCTGACATTTGCACCCGATCTGGCTCCGTTGTTGAGGCGATCCACATATTCCGACTTAACGATTCTTTTGACGGCAGGTGCAAAGTAAATGGTTTGTTCTGCCCGCCCCGTACCGCTGCCGTTGCCGGTTCTTGTCCACCAGCCCGCAAGTTTGATGCGATAGGCATCGAACTCTCCGGCCTCCGTTTTTACCTTCTCGAAAGTTTCGACTTCCACATCGTATTTGGTGTTGCCGTTCCCATCGTTCCAGTTCTCCGTTACTGTGTATTTTTTTCCGACTGCCAGCGGAAACTGAATGCTGTCGTCCAACTTTTGACGGTTCGAAAACCGCTTGCCTATCAATTTGGGAGAGGCAGCATCAAATTCAAAACCTTCCATAGCATCGCCCCGTTTGTAGTCATACCTCCAAACGAATGTCTTGCGCGCGCTTTGAGGGTCTTGCGACTCACCGTAAAGCCAAGCAGAACCTTCTTCAGATTTGTAAGTCTGGTTGGTGAAGGTGTAGGGGTCTTTGCGATCGCCGATGTTTTGGTGGCGATACGTCCATTTGTCTCCCACATCAAACACCGGATGGCTGTCGAGGGTTTGTGCCACCGCCAAATGCGCAAACCCTGCGCCTGCAAGCAACCATAGGCAAACCCTGGCACGCCTACTCATCAACATAGTCACCGCCATAGTCCATAGCTCCTAAAAAAATAAAACTACACTTCTTGCACACCCGGGCAAAAGCTTAACAAGAATTCGCCCGCCACTTGCTGTGTTTTATCGCGAAACGGTTATCGATGCTTGATCCCCTCCTGATTCTTGAATTGGCCACCCTCGGCCTGGCAACGGGCTACCTCGCCGGTTTGCTGGGCATTGGCGGGGGCATGCTGATAGGCCCCTTCATGACGTTGATCATGTCGGCAAAGGGGGTTTCGGCTGACTTGGCCGTCAAGATGGCCATTGCTACCTCCATGGCCACCATCATCTTCACTTCGGTCTCTAGCGTACGGGCGCACCACAAGCGCGGCGCTGTGCGGTGGGACATTGTGCGGGGGCTGGCGCCGGGAATTGTGCTGGGTGGAGCCATTGCCAGTATGGGCATTTTTGCACTGCTCAAGGGCACCACGCTGGCACTGGTGTTTGCCGCATTCATCAGCTTTTCTGCCACGCAAATGCTTCTGGACAAGAAACCCAAGCCCGGGCGGGACATGCCCGGTTGGGGTGGAATGGTGGGAGCGGGGACCGTCATCGGCTTGATTTCTGGGCTGGTCGGTGCAGGTGGGGGCTTTATCAGCGTGCCCTTCATGGTGGCCTGCAATGTGGCGATCATCAACGCGGTGGCTACCAGCGCTGCACTGGGCTTTCCAATTGCCCTGGCCAATGCAGCGGGCTACGCCATCAGCGGGACTGGTCTGCCAGGTTTGCCCGCAGGCTCTTTGGGATACATCTGGCTTCCGGCGTTGGGTGTGATTGCCGCCTGCAGCGTGACTACTGCGCCCCTGGGGGCCAAGATGGCGCACAAACTGCCGGTGGCCAAGCTCAAACGAATTTTTGCACTGGTGCTGTATTGCCTGGCTGGCTATATGCTCTGGCGCGGCCTGCACGGTTAGCGCTACAGGATTTCAGGCGCGCTGTGGCTGACGCTGAGCATCGCTTGTGTCGTTGGCTTGTTCGTAAAAGTAGTACACGCGGGGGCGGGGGGCCAGGTAGTCCATGGCCGCACCAGGCAAGTTGCCCGGACGCAAACTGCGCCGGATACCAAGCTGGGGAGTGCGCTCCAGGTCCAGAATCACGGCCTCATGGCGGGGCACGCCTGGCTCATGCACAAGAACACGTGGTTTTAACGGCCGCGCTGAGTTCACTGACACCACCATGGCATGTCGGTCATCAATGAGTTGCACAACCGAGCCCGGCGGATAAACACCCATCATGCGAATAAAAGCACTCAGAATGGTGGGGTCGTAACGCCCTTTGAACTGCCCATAGATCATGGACAGCGCTTCATGCGGTGTCATGGAAGCACCGGTTCGGCCCGGGTTGCACAGACCGTCATACCGGTTGACCAAGGCAATGATGCGAGCCAACTGTGAAATGGACTCCAATCGCAGCTTCTGCGGAAAACCACTTCCGTCTGCATGCTCGTGGTGCTGGGCAATGGCCAGCAACACGGCATTGGAGAGTTCCATGGTGCGACCTACCTGCACTCCACGGGCAACGTGCTCCTGGTAGAGCTTGATTTCCGAGGCTGAAAGACTGTCGTCGTACCACCTCACCCGTTCGGGTAGCTGAAGGTTGCCGATATCGTGCAAGAAAGCGGCTACGCCCAGGTCAACCAACTGGTTTTGCTGCAAGCCCAAGGCTTTACCCAACAAAAGCGAGACGACGGTTACGTTGACGGGATGCAAGGTGGCCTTGTCCCCCGAAGAGTCAGCCAGCAGGCGGATGGCAGACTCGCCTTCCACCAGCATGTCAGCCACATACCCTGTCACCAGGCCCTGCGCAATTTCTGCAGCGGCCAGTGGCTGGGTGGGAATCAAATCTATCGACTTACGGAACTGGCGCACGGAGTCGGCAAACCGGCGCTCACACAACATCAGACTGCGCTGCTGTGCCTCGAGCTGCTCGGCACGTTGCCGACGCGCCAGAGCGGCTTGTTCGGAGGCTTTTTGCCGCTCGTCAACTTGCTTGGGTACTGCAATGGGCGGCGCGACGGCCTTTGAGGGATCGGGATCACTCTTGGAGGGTACCCAGCGCACGGGCTTGGTACCCAGGGACTGCAGGATCTGGATTTGCTTATCAGTGGTTATCTTGAAACTACCACTGGGGAATGGATGCGAAAGCCAGCCGACATCGAGTTCGACATACAGACCCAGCCGCAAGGCTTTGGGGTCTATGAAATCGTATTCGTCCTGCGCCATATTTATAAGTCAACCAATGCTAAGTCACCCGTTTGTAGCACGTTTTGCACAAGCTGATGTACGTCTTCCGGATACGCTAGGCCCGTACCTTTGTTCAGAAGTGCTGCGCTACCAGCCGCAACACCGTAGGCAAAGGCTTGCCTGAGGTCTTCTCCGCGAGAAAGCGACCAGACCATGCCGCCCACAAAGCTGTCACCAGCTCCAACCGCACTGAGCACATTGATAGCGAGAGGCGGTGCGTAAACAACACCTTCATCAGTGGCCATGAGCGCTCCTTTTTCACCAAGGGACACGGCGACCACCTGCGCTTTTTTTTGCTTCACCAGTTGAGTGGCGGCCACTCCCACTTCCTCCAAGTTGGTCAGAGGTAGCGCAGTCAGTTCACGCAGCTCACGCAAACTTGGCTTGGCCAAATACACCCCGTGACCCAATGCAGACACCAGTGAGGGGCCGGAGCCGTCGATGACCAATTGGGCGCCCCAACTGCTCACGGCACTCGCAAGCTGGGCATAGGCATCTTGCGGAACACCGGGAGGCAAACTTCCGCTGATCACCACATACCGGGACGGTGCCTGCCAGGCCAGCAACGCAAGCATGGCCTTCCACTCGTCAGCATGCACATCCGGCCCAGGCAGGACAAAGCGGTATTCCTGCAAGTTGGCAAGGTCCAGAACAGTAAAGCTCTCACGGGTGTGCCCGCCCACCGCAACCGGTACGCAAGGCACGCCTTCTTCGAGCATCAAACTCAGCAACATCTGCCCTGAAGGCCCCCCTACCATGCACATGGCGGAGCAATCGGCACCCAAGCGATGCAGTACGCGTGCCACATTGACGCCACCGCCACCCGGATGGCGATGCACCTGATCGCAGCGCAGCTTGCGGGTGTGCTCCACATGGTGGGTGCAGCCAGACACGTCCAGCGCCGGATTCAAAGTGATGGTGAGGATATCTGACATGTCTGAGGAGCGTATCACGCAAAAATGACAAAACCCCACAGACAACGAAGCACCTATGGGGTTTGTTACAACTTGCTACAAAGCAAGTTGCAAAGTTACATCAACCCATGTGCAAGCCGCCATTGACCGAGAAGTCTGCACCAGTGGCATAGCCACCTTCCACACTTGCCAACCAGGACACGATGGATGCAATTTCGCTGGGCTCGCCCAAGCGCTTCACAGGTACGGTAGCCACAATTTTCTCGAGCACGTCTTCACGGATCGCCTTGACCATGTCGGTACCGATGTAGCCGGGGCTTACGGTGTTGACCGTTACGCCTTTGGTAGCCATCTCCTGGGCCAAAGCCATGGAGAAACCGTGCATACCGGCTTTGGCGGCCGAGTAGTTGGTTTGACCCGCTTGTCCCTTGTTGCCGTTGACCGAGGAGATCTGGATGATGCGGCCCCAGCCTTTTTCAACCATGCCGGGCACCACTTGCTTGGTGACGTTGAACATGGAGTTCAGGTTGGTGTCGATCACTGCATCCCAGTCTTCACGGGTCATCTTCAGGAACACGCGGTCACGGGTGATACCGGCGTTATTGACCAGCACATCAATGGCACCATGCTCGGCGCGGGCTTTGGTGAAGGCTTCCACGGTGGACTCCCAGTCACCCACATTGCCAACGGAGGCATAGAAGGTATAGCCCAGAGCGGTCTGCTCGGCCAGCCACTTGGCGAAATCGCGCGTGGGACCACAACCGGCGATCACCTTGAAACCGTCTTTGTGCAGACGCTGGCAGATGGCGGTTCCGATGCCGCCCATGCCACCGGTAACGTACGCTACTTTTTGACTCATATCTAACTCCTCTTTGGTTTTACTTGCTACAAAAACAGAAAATTAGCGCTCCAGCGCCAAGGCCACGCCCATGCCGCCGCCGATACACAACGAGGCAACACCCTTCTTGGCATCGCGGCGCTGCATTTCATGCAACAGCGTTACCAAAATGCGAGCACCGGACGCCCCGATGGGATGACCAATGGCGATAGCACCGCCGTTGACGTTTACCTTGGCAGGATCGATGTCGAGCAGCTTGTTCACAGCACAAGCCTGGGCAGCAAAGGCCTCGTTCAGTTCAAACAGGTCGACGTCAGCGGCTTTCCAGCCAGCGCGCGCCAGAGCACGCTGGGTAGCAGACACCGGGCCCAGACCCATCAGGGCCGGATCCAAACCGGTGGTGCCGAAGCTGGCGATACGTGCCAAGGGCTTGAGACCCAGAGCGGCGGCTTTCTTGGCAGTCATGACCACTACGCCAGCTGCGCCGTCGTTGATACCAGAAGCATTGCCAGCAGTGACGCTGCCCGCTTTGTCAAACGCGGGGCGAAGACCAGCCAGTACTTCCGCATTGGTTTTCTTGTTGATGAACTCGTCGGTAGCAAACACCACCGGATCACCTTTACGTTGAGGAATGACCACCGGAACGATTTCGTCCTTGAACTTGCCAGCGTCTTGTGCAGCCGAGGCTTTCTGCTGACTTCCCAAGGCAAGTGCGTCTTGCATTTCGCGGGTAATTCCCTGGTCTTTGGCCACGTTCTCGGCAGTGATGCCCATGTGGTACTGGTTGTAGACGTCCCACAGGCCGTCGACGATCATGGAGTCGACCATTTTCCAGTCGCCCATGCGCTGTCCGTCACGACTGCCCAACAAAACATGGGGCGAAGCGCTCATGTTTTCCTGACCACCGGCGATCACGATTTCGCTGTCACCCCAGGCTACGGCCTGCGCTGCCAACATGACCGACTTCAGACCCGAACCGCACACGGCATTGATGGTCAGCGCAGGAGTCTCTTTGGCCAAACCGGCTTTGACAACGGCTTGGCGGGCGGGATTCTGGCCCACACCTGCCGCCAACACCTGACCCAAAATGACTTCTCCAACCGAATCTACGGGCAAACCACTGCGCTCCAGCAGGGCTTTGATAACGATGCTTCCGAGTTCAGTCGCCGGTGTTTTGGCCAGTGAACCACCAAACTTGCCGACGGCGGTACGGGCAGCTGCGACGATGACGATATCTTCCATGTTTATCTCCTTCAAAATCAATAAAAAACTATGCTCTGGCTTTGACGTAGCTACCAGGGGCGGCCTCAATGGCTTTGTGCTTGCCTTTGCCGTAGGTCTTGGGCGCAGGTATCTGTTTACCAGCCTGGGTCTTGAGCCATTGGGACCAGTCGGTCCACCAGCTGCCGGGGTGTTCAGTCGCACCCTTGAGCCATTCGTCTTGTGACTTGGGCAACTTGCCGTCGGCGCGAATCCAGTGACTGCGTTTCTTCTTGGCTGGGGGATTGATGACCCCGGCGATGTGGCCGGAGGCGCCCATAACAAAACGTTTTTTCCCTGGCAAGACCTGGGTCGACGCATAAGAGCCGCCAATCGGCACGATATGGTCTTCACGGGAGCCGTAAATATAGAAAGGCAAGTCCATCTTGCCGAAATCTATTTTTTCACCGCACACAGTGGCTTTGCCGGGTTTGATCAGGTTGTTTTCAAGGTAGGTGTTGCGCAGATACCAAGCGTAATACGGTCCAGGCAGATTGGTACTATCGGAATTCCAGTAGAGCAAATCGAAAGGAGGGGGCGTTTCACCCTTGAGGTAGTTGCCCACCACGTAGTTCCACACCAGATCGTTAGGGCGCAGGAAGCTGAAGGTGGAAGCCAGATCCTGCCCCTTCATCAGGCCACCCTTGCCCATTTCCTTTTCACGGTACTGGACAAAGGCCTCGTCAATGAACACATCCAGGATGCCGGTGTCGGTAAAGTCCAGCAGGGTCGTCAGGAGCGTAGCACTGTCGACCGGTTTTTCGCCACGGGCAGCCAGCACGGCCAGCGCCGTGGTCAGCATGGTGCCGCCTACGCAGAAGCCAAGCGCGTTGATGGTTTTGGCGCCGGTAACTTCCTGGGTAACACCAATGGCCTTGATGACCGCATCTTCAATGTAGTTGTCCCAGGTTTTGGCGGCAAGGGACGCATCGGGATTGCGCCAGCTCACGACGAAGGTGCGATGGCCCTGCTCCACTGCATAGCGAACCAGCGAATTCTCGGGCTGCAGATCCAGAATATAAAACTTGTTGATGCAAGGCGGCACCATCAGGAACGGCTTCTCGTAAACCTTGGCGGTCAGGGGTTTGTACTCAATAAGCTGGAACAATTCGTTCTCAAAAACCACGGCACCTTCAGTGGTTGCCACGTTTTTGCCAACCTCAAACAGGCTCTCGTCGGTCATGGAAACATGACCTTGCTTGATGTCATTGAGCAAGTTTTGCACGCCCTTGGCAATGCTCTCACCCTTGGTTTCAATGGCTTTCTTTTGGGCTTCCGCGTTGAAAGCCATGAAGTTGCTCGGTGCGGCGGCAGCCATCCATTGCTCTATGGCAAAGCGAATACGGCTGCGGGTTTTCGCATCGGCATCTACCGCGTCAGCAAGACCCATCATGGTACGGGCATTGAGCATATAAACCGCTGCAGAGTAGGCTGCCACTGGATTTGCCGCCCAGGAGTCGTGCGCAAAGCGCTTGTCGCCTTTGGTATCGGGCGCTGTCATTCCCTGGCTGAACAAGGCCAGCGCGTCTTGCATGTATTGCTGCTGCAAGGCTTGGAGCTTTTCTTGCGAGAAGTTGATTTCCGGGGCTTTTTTGCCTACCGACGGAAAATTGGCTCCGGCCTGGCCGAGATCCATGTTTTGAATGGACTGCAGCGCTTTGGACCAGCCTTCAGTCATGGACTGCTGGAATTGTTGCGCAGCCTGGGTCCAGAATTCAGGGGGGGATTGGGTCATTTCAGTACCTAATTTCCAGGTAGTAGGGCTTTAATTAGCTCGATAGTATCTCAGGAATAGGCCTACGATATCCTGACATTCCTCTATTCAAAACCAACATGTATATTGTTCCTATCGCCTGGTTGTATGTTGCGGTCATGATGGCCGCTGCTGAAGCGACAAGCTCCAATGGAACCATACTGGGAGCCTTGGTTACTTTCGTTTTGTATGGCGTTTTCCCTGTGACTATCGTGCTGTATTTCATGGGAACACCTGCACGCAGGCGGGCAATCCGTGCGCGGGAATCTGCCGAACGGCAGACCGCTATGCAGGCTGCTGCTCAGGTCGAAGCGTCAACCCCGCCAGATACAGGCAGCCATCCGCCCGCTGATGCGGTCACGCCGGTGGGAAAAGAAACGTGAAGGGTTTTGGACCGTACACCAGGCACTGCTGCCATCGTTTCCGTACACGCGCTCCATGCCTAACGCCGCCAGCCGTTGACGGGCCAGCCCGGGCAGATCAGCCATCCATTTGTCTGCCGCAACAGGTTTGAAGCAGTCCGCCGCATTGGGGTGTGTTTCTACAAAAGCACGACGCACATCCGCGCCGACTTCAAACGCCTGCGGGCCAATACAAGGCCCCAGCCACGCTATTACTTCGATAGCGTCTTGTGCTTTATCCTTGTGGGTTAGAGGCCAAAATAGCCTGGAAACCTGTTCCAGTATTCCAATGCCATCTGCACCTGCCAGCCCACGCCAACCGGCATGGGCGGCGGCCACCCGGGTTCCGCTTGTGTCGGTAAACAGCACGGGCAGGCAGTCTGCCACCATGACAGTGCAGGCCAGTCCGTTGTGCCCCGTAATGGCTGCGTCGGCCTGCTGAGCGTCAGCCTCACCGGCATGCAGCTCCAGAACGCGCAAGCCATGCACCTGTTCCATAAACACAGGTCTGGCACCCAAGGCCTGCTGCAGGCACGCGCGGTTGGCATTCACTTTGTCGGAGGCATCGCCTACATGGCTACCCAGATTCAAGCTGTTCCAGGGCGGCACAGACACTCCGCCATTGCGACTGGTGCATACCGCTCTAACTCCGGTTGGTGCAGGCCAGTCCGGGATGATCCAGTCGGCCGGCCAGGAAGGCGGCCTGCAAAAATTGGGAGTGTTGTCTGACAGCATCATGCGGCGAGGATAAACTGGTCGGACTTGCCAATGCCAACCGGAAATACAGCACCATGATTCTTGAACTCGCCGACATTCGCATCCACGCCGGACAAAACCAGGCCTTTGAGGAGGCAATTCAGCGCGGGGTGAATGAAGTTATTCGACACGCCAAGGGATTCCAAGGTTACAAGGTTAACCGCGGTATTGAGAGCACCGAACGTTACCTGCTGCAGATTTTCTGGGACACCCTGGAAGACCATACGGTGGGTTTTCGGGAATCGGCTGCATTTGGGCAGTGGCGTGCCATCGTTGGGCCATTCTTCGCAGCACCACCCGTGGTGGAGCATTTCGACCTCGTCAGCAAATCAGCCTGACTACAACAGCCATCCTCTCCGCAAAGGCCCAGATATGACCTACCTGTTTCCTCCCAGTGCGCCAGTGAGTTTGCCCGTCGTCGGGTCCAGCGGTGAGTTTCCGGTTCACCGTATTTACTGCGTGGGCCGCAATTATGTGGAGCACGCCAAAGAAATGGGGGGCACCGGTCGAGAGGCTCCTTTTTTCTTTTTGAAACCCGCCGATGCGGTGCTGTTAGCCGCACCGGGCCAGACTGTGGCCATGCCCTACCCCACCCTCACTTCCAACCTGCACCACGAAATTGAGCTGGTGGTAGCAATTGGAAAAGGCGGTAGCCACATCAAGGCCGCAGACGCGCCACAGCACATTTTTGGCTATGCCGTGGGCTTGGACATGACACGCAGGGACCTGCAAAACGACATGAAAAAACAGGGGCGCCCCTGGTGCATTGGCAAGTCGTTTGACCACTCGGCCCCTATCGGCCCTTTGACGCCTGCAACGCAGGTGCCAAACATTGCCCGGGCCGAGATTTTTGTGCAGGTCAATGGCCAGGACCGCCAGCGCAGCAATATTGACAAGCTGATCTGGAACGTCTCCGAAACCATTGAGCAGTTATCTGCCGCCTGGACCCTGCAACCTGGCGATCTGATCTTTACCGGCACACCAGAAGGCGTGGGTGCAGTGGTGCGTGGTGACACGCTAGTGGGTGGGGTGCAGGGCTTGCAGACCATTCAGGTGCTAATTGCCTGATTCGGGCAACGCTTAGCCCATGCACAGGCCCCCGATCAAACACTGCCGGCAGTGCGGAACGCAGGTGGATTACCGCGTTCCCGACGATGGAGACACCAAGGAGCGGGCCGTGTGCCCCTCTTGCACCACCATCCACTATGAAAACCCGCTCAATGTAGTGGGAACGGTGCCGCACTGGGGTGACAAGGTGCTGCTGTGCAAGCGCAACATCGAGCCGCGTTTTGGCAAATGGACACTGCCTGCAGGGTTTATGGAACTGCACGAAACCACCGCGGAAGGTGCCGCCAGGGAAACGGAAGAGGAAGCCGGTGCCCAGTTTGAAATGCAGGGGCTGTTTAGCCTGCTGAACGTGGCACGCGTCGGCCAGGTGCATTTGTTTTACCGGGCCCGCCTGACCAGCGATCAGTTCAACCCCGGCACGGAAACCATAGAAGCGCAGTTGTTTGCTGAAGACGAGATCCCTTGGGACGAAATAGCCTTTCGCACCGTCAAGGAAACGCTGGAGCGCTACTTTGCAGACCGCAAGGCCGGGCATTTTGGCATTCACTTGGTGGATATCGCCTGACTTCCATGCTGCCTTGCTATGTGATGCTGGACCTGGAGACCACAGGCGGCAACGCAGTGCACGACCGCATCACTGAAATCGCAGCGGTGCGCGTGGAAAACGGTCAGGAGACGGCGCGGTGGAGCAGCCTGGTCAACCCCGGGGTGCGTATTTCGCCTTTCATCCAGAACTTGACTGGCATCAGCGACACCATGGTGAGAGACGCGCCCACGTTCGAGGAACTGGCCCCCAGGGTGCAGGAGTTACTGGACGGCGCGGTGTTGGTGGCGCACAACGTGCGTTTTGATCACGGCTTCCTACAAAACGAATTTGAACGATTGGGACACAGGCTGCGGGTCAAGACCCTTTGCACGGTTCGACTTTCACGCAAGCTGTATCCGCAACACAAGGGGCACGGACTCGATGCCATCATGGTGCGCCACGGCTTGCAAACGCAGTCTCGCCACCGTGCCATGGGCGATGTGGACGTAGTGTTGGCATGGTTGCAACAGGCTGACCAACAGGTGGGTTTGGAGAACATGCAGCGCGAGGCAAACGCCTTGTTGCAGGGAAGCGCCAGTCTGCCGCCACAACTGGAAACGCCAGTGCAAGACATACCGGATACGCCGGGCGTGTACCTGTTTTACGGCGAAGGCGCCCTGCCACTGTATGTGGGCAAAAGCGTCAATTTGCGAACGCGGGTGATGGCGCACTTTCAGTCGGCAGCCAAGGTCGCACGGGAGATGCGCATCCTGACCGAGATTCGCCGTGTGGAATGGAAGGAAACAGCCGGCGAGCTGGGTGCATTGCTGCTGGAGTCGCGCATGGTGAAGGAGATGCAACCGGTTTACAACCGCCAGTTACGTCGTGAGCGACAACTATTTGCATGGCAGCTATCTGAAGACCCCTTGGCGCGCCCGCTGCTGACGCTGGCTCGCCTGGAGTCGGTGACGGCTTCCAACTTGAGCCAGCTGTATGGTGTGTACCGCTCCAAGCGCCAGGCCATGGACGCCCTGCGCCTATTGGCGCAAAGACACCAGTTGTGCCTTCAGGCACTCGGGCTTGAATCAGGCAAGGGGGCGTGTTTTTCCCATCAGATTGGGCATTGCAAAGGCGTATGCGCAGACAAGGAACCCAAGGCCTTGCACCTCGTCAGGCTGAAGATGGCTTTAGCCGAACACCGACTGCAGGCCTGGCCCCACCCGGGGCGTGTGGCAATACGTGAACACAACGACAAGACTGACCGCACTGACGTGCATGTGTTTGATCAGTGGTGCCATTTGGCGACGGTGCAAGACGAGGCTGAACTGCACCAGCTACCGCGCACCAACCCAACACCATTGGCGTTTGACCTGGATACGTACCGCTTGCTGGTGAGGCGCCTGGCTCTGCCCCTGGAGCGTGATAGACAGATTTTCCGCCTGGACTGAATTCAGCGTTTGGTCAACACGCCGCGAATGGTGGCGGCAAATTCCCTTGGCTGGAACTTCGCCACATAGGCATCGGCCCCCACACTCTTTACGTGATTTTCGTTGGTAGAGCCCGTGAGCGAGCTATGAATCACCACCGGAATGCCCTCGAACTTGGGATCATTCTTGATGCTGCGGGTCAGCGTGAAACCGTCCATCTCGGGCATTTCCAGGTCGGTCAATACGAA
>CAJBMJ010000466.1 GCA_903954045.1 uncultured beta proteobacterium
CATTAAGTGTTGTGAATCTCAGATCCAATTGCGACTGCCGCTCCCGATTTCAGCAGTGCATCAATAAGATCCACTGTCAGTTGGCTGGAGTCTTGTTCTCCGAGTTGCGCTGCAAGCGTAGCCCTGAAATAGGGTGTTGATTTCACCCATTCCTTCAGCTCATCAATTTTCATACGTTGCTCTTCCAGTAGCTTGAACTTCAGTAGAACCTTGGCTGCATACAGCGAATGCTTTTGGGGAGAGGCGATGAATCCGTCTAGCCGCTTTCGGGCAAAGGCGATGGCTTCATTGACTCCCACGAAAGGACTCCCATGTCCAGGAATGACGTGAAGCGGATTGAGTGATTCAATCAAATCCAGCGTGTTTGCAACCTCCTCGAAGGCACTGACACCATCCAGTTCAGGGAACACCACACCAAACCCCCGTTCCCATAATGCATCCGCAGAGATGAGCGTGCGACTGACTGGCTCAAACAAAATCACAGAATGGGGATCATGTCCGGGCGCTGCATGAATCTGCCATATCAAGTCACCCAACTGAATATCGGAACCAGGGCGCAATGTGTCATTCAAGTGAAAGGCTGGGCAGTTTTGACCCGTAGGTACATATGTCAGGGCGTTAGCATCCCAACTCTTCACAAACTCCGCATGGCCAGGCGGAATCAGGGTGAGCATTTCCGGGTATGTGCTCTGTAGCAGCGAGTTGCCACCACAATGATCGCTGTGTAAATGCGTGTTGATCAGTAGATCCAGTGGTCGATCATTCAGCGCCCCTTGAAGCAGTTGCAAGGTTTGTGGAGCATGCGTGCAATAGCCGCTGTCAATCAAGGCGCAATTGTCAGCACCCATCAGAAGGATATTGTTACTTGACAGCCAGCCCCGTTCAAAAACAGTAAGTCCACTGGGCAATTCAATGCTCTGAACACTGGTGCTGTCCGCAATTTTCATGGAATTTAGGCCAGTGCTCTCTGAATAATGATTTTTTGTACGTCACTTGTGCCTTCGTAAATCTGGCACACACGTACGTCACGATAAATTCGCTCCACAGGAAAGTCGCTAACGTACCCATACCCGCCCAAGGTTTGTATCGCTGCACTGCAGACTTTTTCCGCCATTTCGCTGGCAAATAGCTTGGCCATCGCAGCTTCTTTCAGGCAAGGTCGCCCGGCATCACGCAGTGATGCGGCATGCCAGATCAATTGTCTGGCTGCTTCCAAATTTGTAGCGCACTCTGCAAGCCGAAAGCCCACTGCCTGATGATTGAATATGGATGTACCAAAACTCTGACGGTCTTTGGAATAGGCGATTGCCACATCCAGCGCACTACGGGCCATTCCAACGCTTTGCGCTGCAATGCCAATACGACCACCCTCCAGTCCACCCAGGGCAATTCCGTAACCTTCACCTTCCTGCCCAATCAGGTTCTCAAAGGGAATCCGGCAATTGTCGAAATTAATCTGCGCCGTATCGCTGGAATGCTGCCCCAACTTGTCCTCCAGTCGAGACACCACATAACCCGGAGTTGCGGTCGGAACCAGGAACGCGCTCATTCCCTTTTTTCCTGCCCCCTTGTCCGTTACTGCGATGACGATGGCAATATCACCATTTTTCCCACTGGTAATGAATTGTTTGACGCCATTGATGACATATTCATCCCCTTGGCGTACAGCCGTTGTGCGAAGAGACGAAGCATCACTACCAACATGAGGTTCGGTAAGGCAAAAGGCTCCCAAGAGATTGCCTTGCGCCAGGGGCTCAAGCCACTGTTTCTTCTGCGCAGCGTTACCGAACTTCATCAGGATAGCGTTCACCGGGCAGTTGGTAACGCTGATGACCGTGCTGGTTCCGCCGTCGCCAGCGGCGATTTCTTCCAAAACCAGTGCCAGGGTCAGGTAGTCCAAGCCTGCCCCACCAAGGCTTTCAGGCACACAAATGCCGTAGGCGCCTAGTGCAGCCAAGCCTTTGTGCACCTCTTTGGGGAAAGTGTGCTCCTTGTCCCATCGCGCAGCGTGCGGCCAAAGCTCCGTCTGGGCGAAGTCGCGAACGGCGTCGCGGATCATTTCCTGGTCTTGTGTCAGAAGCATTTGTACTCCGTCAATTCTGTTAGTAACTGCACTCTCGTGCTTGCATAGACTGCTTATGTAGCTACTACTTTTATAGCAATTCAAGCGCTACCGCGGTTGCCTCGCCTCCACCGATGCACAATGTAGCCAAGCCTTTTTTGAGACCACGGGCCTTCAGTGCATGAATGAGCGTCACCATGATGCGAGCACCAGACGCTCCAATCGGATGGCCTAGAGCGCAGGCGCCTCCGTTCACGTTGACCTTGTCATGGGGCACATTGAGTTCTTTCATCAGTGCCATGGGCACTACCGCAAAAGCTTCGTTCACTTCCCAAAGGTCCACCTCGGCAACAGTCCAGCCAGCTTTGGCCAGGGCTTTCTGTGTGGCTCCTACTGGCGCCGTAGCAAACCACTCTGGTTCCTGTGCGTGGGTGGCGTGGCTCACGATCCGAGCCACGGGTGTGCAACCCAGTTTGGCGGCGGTGGATGCCTTCATCAGCACCATGGCTGCTGCGCCATCGTTGATACTGGAGCTGCTGGCTGCAGTGATAGTGCCGTCTTTCTTGAACGCTGGCTTCAGCGATGAAATCTTGTCCAACTTGATCTTTCCAGGTCCTTCGTCTGTGGACACCAGCACCTCACCAGTCCGGTTTTTGACCTTAACCGGGGTGATTTCTGTTGCAAATGCTCCTGAAGTGATAGCGGCTTGTGCCCTCTGCACGCTGGCTGTGGCGAATTTGTCCTGTTCTTCGCGGGTGAAGCTGTATTTGGCTGCACAGTCCTCACCAAAGGTGCCCATGGAGCGACCTGGTTCATAGGCATCCTCCAGGCCGTCGAGCATCATGTGGTCAAAAATGCGATCGTGTCCAATGCGATAGCCACCGCGAGCCTTGGGCAAAAGGTAGGGTGCATTGGTCATGCTCTCCATTCCACCCGCCACCAACACCTCATGGCTGCCCGCAAGCAGCATGTCATGGGCAAACATCGCCGCACGCATGCCTGAGCCACACATCTTGGAAAGCGTTACAGCACCTGCACTTTTTGGCAGGCCACCTTTGAATGCCGCTTGACGCGCCGGTGCCTGGCCTTGACCAGCCATCAGGCAATTGCCAAAGATCACTTCGGTGACCAATTCGGGGCTAATTCCTGCACGTTCGACTGCCGCTTTGATGGCTGCGCCGCCGAGGTCGTGCGCGGCCAGCGATGCAAAGTCGCTCTGGAAGCTCCCCATGGGAGTGCGGGCGGCGCTGACAATGACAATGGAATCGGGCATGGAAGTTCTCCTGAATCAAAGAAAAAATGAATGAAATTAGGCTATTTGGGTGGCATCCGCCAGTGATGCGTTTTCGAATCGTTTGTCTCGGTCGTAGGGAAAAACATCGTGCACGTATCCCGTGGAAATGCGCTCCTTGTTGGTTTGCCAGAACTCTACGTCCAGCAATTCGGCGTGGTGCTTCATAAATACCGACCGCAGCAGTGGATTCCCCAACAGGAATGGACCAAAGGTTTCCGGGAAAACGTCCTTCGGGCCCACGCTGTACCAAATTTCACCCGACATTTCGTCTTCTTCGCAGCGTGGCTCTGGTACACGGCGGAAGTTGCAATCGGTGATGTATTCAATTTCGTCGTAATCGTAAAAGACGACTTTGCCATGGCGGGTAACACCGAAATTTTTCCAAAGCATGTCACCAGGAAAAATGTTGGCAGCTACCAGGTCCTTGATGGCATTTCCATATTCGATCACAGCGCGGTTGAGTTGCTCGTTGGCGCGGTGCAGTGATGAGTCGTCCGCGCCGCTGTCGGCTTTCAGAACGTCAAAGGCTTCTTGCAGGTAGATGTTCAAAGGGATCATGCGCCGCTCAATGTATACGTGTTTGATGATCACTTCCGTATTGCCGTCCCCGTCCCGGTCGCTGATTTCCAACTGACTGGGGGCGAATTTCTCGATTTCGGCGATCAACTCATCGCTGAAACGATCGCGGGGAAATCCTACTTCGCTGTACTCCAGCGTATCGGCCATGCGGCCTACCCTGTCATGCTGTTTCACCAGAAGGTACTTCCCCTTGATCTGGTCTCGGGTGGTGTCCTTCTGGTGTGGGAAGAAGTCCTTGATAACCTTGAAAACATAAGGAAAGCTCGGCAAGTCAAACACCAGCATCACCATCCCCTTGATGCCGGGTGCGATGCGAAATTTGTCGGTGCTGTGACGCTGATGGTGCAGGAAGTCCCGGTAGAACAGGGTTTTGCCCTGTTTGGCCAAGCCCAGAGCGCTATAAATTTCATTGCGCGGTTTGCGAGGCATCATGCTGCGCAGAAACTGCACATAGGCGGACGGTATTTCCATGTCGACCATGAAATAGGCGCGCGCAAAGCTGAAAAGCATCAACAGATCGTCTTCGCCAAACAGGGCCGCGTCAATGATCAGTTTTTCGGATTTGCCATGCAGCACGGGTAGCGCAAAGCCAAACTCACTGAATCCATTGATCAGCTTGCCGACCATGTAACACCCTTTGTTTCGGAAGAACAAACCCGAAAGTACCTGGATCTGAAAATTCGCCCGTAACTTGGCGTCGCCCAGTTTCTGGGCCATGCGCGATGCGACCAGTCCGGCATCGCGACGGAGGTCTTCCCATTGACATTGCAGACCAAAGTCCAACAGCATGCGCTCTACTACCTCGGGCACCGTATCCAGAGTAGGGTAATAGGAAAGGTACGTGGGGTGCTTTTCAGATTCGTCGTTTTCTATGTATTCCGTGCTGACTGCCGGGCGCACAAAGATGAAGTCGTTCTGGAAGTAGCTGC
>CAJBMJ010000467.1 GCA_903954045.1 uncultured beta proteobacterium
ATCAGGTCCAATTCGTTGAGCAGCACCGCGCACACCAGGCCATCGAAATCGCTACGGGTAACGAGCCTGAACTTGGTATTTGCCATGGGGTCTCCACAAATAGGTTTGAATTGAACCCATTCTAGCCCGACCCAAGGACGATAAACCATCACCCAGGCGGGTGATGATCCACACTTCAAGCTGCTGTTTTTTGCCCAGCGACGAGCGCCTCTACCACCTGCAGAGCACGCTCCATGCTGCCAGCCATGGATCCATCGGTATAGAAGCGACCGGCCACACCCAGGGCGGGCACACCCTCGACCTTGTAGGCATTCATCAGCTGGGTCGCCTTGGTGGCCTTGGTGGACACCGAGAAGGAGTTGTATTGCTCCAGGAACTTGGCCTTGTCGACGCCTTGCTTGACCACCCAGTCCACTATGGCTTCCGACTTGGCCAAATTCAGTTTTTCTGCATGGATGGCAAGAAAAACTTTGGCATGCAGTTTTTCCATCAATCCCATGGCCTCCAGCGCCAAGTGCAACTTTTGCTGTGGAACAAAGCTGGCATTGAATGCCACATGAACCCGGCGGAACGCCACGTTCTTGGGCAGCTTCTTGACCCATTCGGCCAATGTAGGTTCAAACGTATTGCAGTGGGGGCAGCTGTACCAGAAAAACTCCACCACTTCAATTTTGCCCGCCGGTGCCTCCACTGCCGCAACCGGATCGACCACTTGGTAGTCTTTGCCAGCTCGAAGAGCTGCGGCTTGCGCCTGCACCAATGATGGGAAGGCAGACACTGCCAGAGCGGCGCCCGCTGCGGCTTGAGAAAATTCACGACGTTTCATGGGTAAATAAAATTGAGTTGCCGTGTTGTGACCACAGCGAATGTAAAAAGTTCCATGCAGCGACTAACGCTGCACCCGTACCAGGGCCGTTTCCAAGCCCGCCTTGTCCAGTTTTTCCTTGGATTGTTCGCCTTCTTCCTTGGTCTCAAACGGACCCACCCGCACGCGGTACACCATGCGACCGGCTTGCTCCCGCTCGGAAATTTTGGTCTCTATGCCCGTGAGGGACAACTTGGCCCGGTGGCCTTCGGCCAGCTCCATGGTCTTAAAAGCACCTAGCTGCACGTAATAGACAAAAGGTTCACCGTCTGTGGTGCCCGCCTTGGCCTTGGCCAGATCACCCAGCGGGTCTGCAGACACTGCAGGCTTGACTTCCCCTACCGGCTTGGAAGGCGGCTTGGCGTTGACGGCAGCAGACGCAGCGCCTTCTGACGCTACGGCAACTGGTGCTGATGCGGGCGCCACCGGCTTGGCCGGATTCTTGCCGTACAACGGTGCGTTGGGATCCCAGTCCTTGTTTTTCTTGGCCTCTGCCTCGTCCTGGTCAGCGGATCGGCTCTGGCTTTTGTTCATGAAGGGCACGGGCACTTTGGTGACATAAACCGCCACCGCCAGCGCCGCAGCCAAGCCCACCACCAAACCAATGAGGAAACCCAAGAAGGTACCGCCTAGCTGTTGCTTCATGCGCTGCGTCTCTTTGCTGATTGGAGTCATGGTTTACATTTTTTGCGGAGCACTCACGCCAAGCACTGCCAGGCCATTGTGCAACACCTGGGCGGTCGCTGCGACCAGGGCCAATCGTGCCAACTTGACTGGTTCGTCGTCCACCAGGATACGTTCGGCATCGTAATAGCTATGGTAGCAAGCAGCGAGCTCACGCAAATAGAAGGTGACATCGTGGGGCGCAAAATCTGAAGCGGCAGCAGCCAGCATGTCCGGATATTTGGCCAGCAAGAGCATCAATGACAGTGCCTGCGGGCTTTGCAAGGGCGACAAATCAACCGTGTTCAAAGTGGCGGCCTCACCACCCCAGCTTGCAATGACCGAGCAAATACGGGCATGGGCGTATTGCACGTAGTACACCGGGTTGTCATTATTTTTGGCAATCGCCAGATCGACATCAAAGGTGTATTCGGTGTCTGGCTTGCGGCTGAGCAAAAAGAAACGTACCGCATCCTTGCTGGTCCACTCAATCAGATCACGCAAAGTGACGTAGCTGCCCGCGCGCTTGCTGATCTTGACCTCTTCACCACCTCGCACCACCCGCACCATGGTGTGCAACACGTAGTCCGGGTACCCATCTGGAATACCCACATTGGCCGCCTGCAGGCCAGCGCGCACACGGGCGATGGTGCCATGGTGGTCGGTGCCCTGAATGTTGACGACCTTGCTGAATCCGCGTTCCCACTTGGTGATGTGATAGGCCACGTCGGGCACAAAGTAGGTAAAGCTGCCATCTTGTTTGCGCATCACCCGGTCTTTGTCATCGCCGTAATCTGTGGACTTAAGCCATAGCGCGCCATCTTTCTCGTAGGTCTTGCCGGCTTCCTGCAACTTCTGCACCGCGGCCTCGACTCTGCCACTGGTGTACAGGCTGCTCTCCAGGTAGTAGTTATCGAACTTGACTGAAAAGGCCTGCAAATCCAGGTCCTGCTCGTGGCGCAGGTAGGCCACCGCAAATTCCCGCATGCCGTCCAGATCGTCCATCCGGCCTGACGCAGTGAACTCCCGGTCATCGGACTTCACTGTTTTGCGAGCCAGGAAGTCTGCCGCTATGTCGGCAATGTAATCACCGTTGTAGGCTTGCGCGTTGTCTCCGCTAGGCCATTGCACATCGCCCGGCCTAAATCCCTGGGCGCGCAGATGGGTGCTGCTGGCCAGCGTGCCAATCTGTACGCCGGCATCGTTGTAATAAAACTCCCGGTACACATCCCAGCCCTGGGTCTGAAAAAGATTGCATATGGCGTCGCCGAGGGCCGCCTGACGGCCGTGTCCTACATGCAAAGGCCCCGTCGGGTTGGCAGAGACAAACTCCACCAGTACACGCTTTCCATTGCTGGCCTGCTGCCCAAAACAATGCCCCTGGCCCAACACCTCGCGCACGATTTGCTGCTTGGCCGACGCCTTGAGGCGGATGTTGATGAAGCCAGGGCCGGCAATCTCGATAGCATCCACCCAACTCTGAAAGGCGGCCTGTTCCAGCAGGCTCGTACGCAGGTTCTCCGCCAGCTGACGCGGGTTTTGCTTGAGTGGCTTGGCCAGTTGCATGGCCGCCGTAGTGGCAAAGTCCCCATGCGCGGCCACCTTGGGCGACTCGAATACGGCGCGCGCGCCTGCGCCGGGTGACAGTTGTTCCAGACAGGCAGACAGTGCCTGCAAGAGTTCAGTTTTGACGGTAAGCATGGGGCTGGATTTTACGGGCGCAATAGAAACGTCATGAATTACCGGTCAGCCAGATTGCCACTTGCCGCGTTATGTGCTGGAATCTGTCTGTGGATTCTTCCCGCCCGGCAGCGCTGCTGTCACTTCATTTATAGGACTTCGCATGAAAAAATTGATCTCTCTGGTGGCCTTGGGTCTGACTTTGGCCATGGGCGTAGCCCACGCCGCTGACGAAAAAGCAGACTCCCCACAGCAAAACAAGATGAAGTCTTGCAACGCGGACCCCAAGGCCAAAGAACTCAAAGGCGACGAACGCAAGGCCTTCATGAAAGAGTGCCTGAGCGCCAAGCCTGCTGCTGCAGAGGGTGGTGGCACAACACAGCAAAACAAAATGAAAACCTGTAATGCGGACCCCAAGGCCAAAGAACTCAAAGGCGAAGATCGCAAGAAGTTCATGAAAGAGTGCTTGTCGGCTAAATAAACCGGCTCAGAACACAAGAAAACCGGCTTCAGGCCGGTTTTTTACTTCAGACCCGCTCTACAACAATCGCAATTCCCTGACCTACGCCAATGCACATGGTGCACAAGGCATAGCGACCGCCAATGCGATGCAACTGGTTGATGGCCGTGGTCACCAAGCGGGCACCGCTGGCGCCTAGAGGATGGCCCAGGGCAATTGCTCCACCATTGGGATTGACGCGGGCATCGTCATCGGCCAAGCCCAGATCACGCAGCACGGCCAGACCCTGCGCCGCGAAGGCTTCGTTCAGCTCAATCACGTCCATCTGTGCCAGCGTCAGGCCTGTGAGGGCCAGCACCTTGCGTGTGGCGGGTGCGGGGCCAAAGCCCATGATGCGTGGGGCGAGGCCCGCAGTGGCCATACCCACCACACGGGCGCGCGGAGTCAGTCCGTACTGGCGGGCAGCTGCCTCGTTAGCCAGCAGCAGCGCGCACGATCCGTCATTCACACCGGATGCATTACCAGCGGTCACTGTGCCATCCGGTCGAACCACCCCTTTGAGCTTGGCCAATGATTCGATGGATGTAGCACGGGGATGCTCATCCTGAGACACCACTACTGCGTCACCCTTTTTTTGCGGGATGGTGACTGGAACTATCTCGGAATCGAAGAAGCCGCTTTGCTGGGCGCGCACTGCATTGAGCTGTGAGCGCAGGGCCATCTGGTCTTGCGCCTCCCGGTCAATTTTGAAATCTGTCGCCACGTTTTCGGCGGTCTCGGGCATAGAGTCCACGCCGTACATTTTCTTCATCAACGGGTTGACGAAGCGCCAGCCAATGGTGGTGTCATACACCGCGTTGGAGCGACTGAAGGCACTCTCTGCCTTGGGCATGACAAAGGGTGCGCGGCTCATGCTCTCCACACCACCCGCTATCATTAATGTAGCTTCTCCCGCACGAATAGCGCGGGCTGCAGTGCCCACAGCATCCATACCCGAACCACACAACCGGTTGATGGTGGCTCCGGGAACTTCCATGGGCAGACCCGCCAGCAGGGATGACATATGCGCCACATTGCGGTTGTCTTCACCGGCCTGATTGGCACAGCCATAAATCACGTCGGTTACGGCTGCCCAGTCCACTCCAGGGTTGCGCTCCATGAGTGCCTTGATGGGGATGGCCCCCAAATCATCGGTGCGAACCGAAGACAAGGCACCGCCGTAGCGACCAAAAGGGGTACGGATTGCGTCACAGATCAAGGCTTGGGTCATGGTGGGTCCTGCGAAAAGAAAAACAGAAGGATCAGAAAGAGTCAGGAAATTTTTGGAATCCACGCCGCCGGACGTTTGTCCAGAAAAGCCGCAAAGCCTTCGCGCGCTTCCTCTGTGCCTCGCACGCGGCTGATGGTTTGGGCCGTAAGCTCGCGCACTTCGGGAGTGATGGGGCCGACTTCCAGTTGGGCGAACAAGGTCTTGATTTCGCGCTGCGCATTGGGGCCACCGGCCAGTAGCTGGGTGATCGTGGCGTCTACGGCTGCGTCCAGCA
>CAJBMJ010000468.1 GCA_903954045.1 uncultured beta proteobacterium
CGGCCGGAGTCTGTGTGGCCATTCCACCAGTGGAAGCAACGCCAGTGCCAACCGGTGCTCCCAAGACCGGGTACATGATTGAGACCATGGTTTCAGCCATCGTGCACAACATTGCCGACGAACTCAATGGCAGTACCGCAAGCACCAAGGCAACCTGGAACGCCATCTGCCTGGCAGACTTTGGCGACACCGGCGCAGCCTTCGTGGCCCTGCCGCAGATACCACCTCGCAACGTCAATTGGTTCAAAAAAGGCAAATGGGTGCATCTGGCCAAAATCGCCTTTGAAAAATACTTCATGCGCAAGATGAAGAATGGAACCTCTGAGCCCATTTACGAAAAATACGTACTCAAGGCTGTAGGTATCGTGCGCCTGATCCGCTAAAGCGGCCAGTCTGGCAGCTTTAGGTCTGACTCCAGGGAAGACCTTCAAAACGCCAGCCGCTCTCTGTCGAGCGCTGGCCGTCGTCATTGCGGTCGCCTTCAAAGCCATCCAGCACATTCACCACATTGGTAAAGCCCGCTTTCTCCAGGGCAATGCCAGCATCGATGGTGCGCTCGCCAGTGCGGCAAATCAGCACGATGGTTTGACTTTTTCCGGTGGATTTTGCGGAGACGGCAGCCACAAACTGTGCTGCGTCAGGCTTCATGGCGGGAAATTCGTACCACGGTATGTTGACTGTCCCTGGAGGGTAGCCCACGTACCGCGCCTCGATTTCCATTCGCACGTCAACAAATAGTGCATCGGGCTGTTGTTGCAACAGCGCCCAGGTTTCTTTCGGCATGAGATTTTTCATGCCGATATTGTCCGAGGTTTTGAACTGGAGGGTCAGGCGTACCGTTTGGCCATCGCTTCAAGGGCAATCGGTTTGATCTTGCCGGCCTGTCCGGCACACCCAAACGCCTCAAAGCGCGCCTTCACAATGCCGCGCGCCGCATTCTTGGCCGCAACCAGCGCCTTGCGGGGGTCAAACTCGCTGGGCTGCTGGGCGAAGATTTGGCGCATGGCGCCAGTCATCGCCAGGCGGATATCAGTGTCGATGTTGATCTTTCGCACACCGCTCTGGATGCCGCGCTGGATTTCTTCCACCGGCACGCCGTATGTCTCTTTGATGTCGCCGCCAAACTGGCGAATGATGGCTAGCCACTCCTGAGGCACTGAGCTTGAGCCGTGCATCACCAGGTGGGTGTTGGGAATCTGCGCGTGGATGGCCGCAATGCGGTCGATCGCCAGAATGTCGCCGGTGGGCTTGCGGGTGAACTTGTAGGCGCCATGGCTGGTTCCGATGGCAATGGCCAGCGCGTCTACGCCCGTCTTTGCGACAAAGTCCTTCGCCTGCACCGGATCGGTCAGCATCTGGTCGTGGCTCAGTTTGCCTTCGGCGCCAATGCCATCTTCCTCGCCTGCATCACCGGTTTCCAGGCTACCCAGGCAACCCAGTTCGCCTTCGACGGACACGCCGATGGGGTGAGACATCTGGCACACCAGACGGGTGATGTCGACGTTGTATTCGTAGGTTGACGGTGTTTTGCCGTCGCTCATCAGGGAGCCATCCATCATCACGCTGGTAAAGCCAGAGCGAATCGACTGCTGGCACACCGCCGCTGAGGTGCCGTGGTCTTGGTGAACCACCACCGGAATGTCCGGGTGCGCCTCTACAGCCGCCAGCATCATGTGGCGCAGATAGGCTTCACCAGCGTACTTACGGGCACCGGCAGAGGCTTGCAGGATGACCGGGCTGTTGGTCTCCTGCGCGGCCTCCATGATGGCGATGATTTGCTCGAGGTTGTTCACGTTGAAGGCAGGAACGCCGTAGCCATTGTCGGCAGCGTGGTCCAGCACTTGGCGAAGAGATACAAAAGCCATGAAATTCTCCTTCTATGATAAAAATGGTCTCTAGCCATTACGCCATGAGCGTAAGCAGCTATCAAATACGTAGCAAATAAGGCAGGGCGAGCGTTATTCAGCTGCCCGCCGCCCCAGCACCTCAAAGGCCGGCAGCGTCTTGCCCTCCAGCACCTCCAGGAAAGCCCCGCCACCGGTAGAGATGTAACCCACCTGTTTCTCAATGCCGTACTTGGCAATGGCAGCCAGCGTGTCGCCACCACCGGCGATGCTGAATGCACTCGACTCGGCTATGGCCTTTGCAATGGTTTTGGTTCCGTTCTCAAAGGCTGCAAACTCAAAGACGCCC
>CAJBMJ010000469.1 GCA_903954045.1 uncultured beta proteobacterium
ACCCAGAACCAGGTCATTGCCGCCATCACCACCGCCACGGCGCGCTGGTCGGCCATGTGCAATCTGACCTTTACCTACCTGGGAACTACCGCCGCAGAGCCCAGCATTGAAAGCGCAAGCTCTGCCTCTGACCGCCTCAACGTCTATGGATGGGGGCTCCTTACCGGCAGCCGCTCGGGTTATGGCGCATACACCAAGTGGTATTACGCCAATAACCTGATGACCGACGCCGACATTCTCATCAATACCGCCTATGCATGGACATCTGAGAACGTGGAAGCCATCATGACCCATGAAATTGGCCATGCCATCGGGCTCAACCATTCGGATGAGCAGGCATCAGTGATGTTTGCCAGCCCCTACAACAGTTATGCCTACCAGCGCACCCTGCGTGGTGATGATGCCGATGCATGCAAGGCTCTGTACGGTGAAGCCAGCACCGCAGACTCGGCGCGCGCAATGAACTGGGCAGAAACCGCGTTTCCACAATACCTATCTCCCGGTCCGGCCGCCCCTGGCAACTACGAGGGCTACTACTATCGCTACTACCCGGCCACCCAAAGCTATGTGGGCACCAAAGGCGGTGTTGCCTATTTCATGGGCCCGGACAATGTGATTCAACCTCTTGGCACCATTGACAGTTTCAAGCCCCAGGTGGAGAGCGCCGGATTCTGACCACTTGGGTAAAGCCAAGTGCCAGTTCCTTGATGTAATCGGTGTTTTCTGGTCGGAGGCGTAGCTATGCTTCGCAACTTATGAGCAAGATTTTCCACTCCTCCACGCCCCACCTCATTCGGCGAAGGCGCTGGTGGCTGCTTCTACTTCTCGTCTGGGCCACTGTGGTGGCGCTTGCCTTGCAATCCCACATTGCAGAGGTAAGACAGCAAAGCATTGAGGTGGCTACCGAAGGCGCCCGCAACGTGTTTCGCATGCTCACCCTTACGCGAAGCTGGAATGAGCGCCACGGTGGGGTTTATGTCACTGAAGGAGACTCGCAGGGCACTGCCATGCCCAAGCTTGCAGATCTGACGCTGATTACTCCAGCCCACATGCTGCGCCTTTTGTCCGAAATTGCTGTCGCCGATGCGGGGGCCAATTTTCATCTGACCAGCCTCAAACCCTTGCGCCCGGAAAATGTGGCAGACCAGTGGGAGCGTCAGGCGCTGCTGGCTTTTGAAACTGGCGTCAGCGAGACGGTCGGCATAGGAAACATTGGCACTGAAACCTTTCTGCGGTTCATGGCACCCCTGAAGGTGACTGAACCGTGCCTGGCCTGCCACGCGCACCAAGGGTACAAACTCGGCGACATTCGCGGAGGCATCAGCGTTTCTCAGCGCTACGAGCCGATTGCCAAGCCGACCGAGGCCAGCGTGTTCCAGGCCAAGCTGACCTACGGCGGTGTATTCATTCTGGTAGCTGCAATGGGTTGGCTGTCTTTGGGACTCCTGCGGCGACGCTGGCTGGAACTGGCAGGCAAGATCCAGGAGCTGGAGGACACGCGTGGCGAATTGGTTCAAAGTGAAAAAATGGCCTCTCTCGGTCGCATGGTGGCGGGCTTTGCCCACGAGATCAACACCCCTGTCGGAGTAGCAATTGGGGCAGTTTCGCAACACGAAGAAACCCTCAACCATATCAACAGCCTGTTGACGCAGGAAGAGGTCAATGAAGACGCGTTGCGGGCGGAGCTTGAAAGCCTGCGCCATGGCGGCTCCTTGGCGCTTTCCAACCTGCAGCGCGCATCCAAACTGGTGCAAAGCTTCAAGCGCACCTCCATTGATCAGGCCTCGGACGAAGTGCGCCCTTTTGGCATGAAGGAACTCATCACCGATGTGCTCTTTACCCTGCACAACGTCCTCAAACGCCTGCCCGTCCAGGTTGTGGTGGAGTGCGCGGACGATCTCCGATTGACGGGGACTCCGGGATTGCTGGAGCAGTTGCTCACCAACCTGGTGATGAATGCAGTTCAGCATGCGTTTGACAATGGGCAACGCAGTGGCACACTGCGCATCACCGCCCGCGCTGAGGGTGAACTGGTCCATCTGGAGTTCGCAGACGACGGCAAGGGAATGGAAGCCAATCAGCTTGCCCGAATTTTTGAGCCCTTCTATACCACCCGGCGCACCGAGGGCGGCTCTGGACTGGGCCTCTACATTTGCTACAACATTGTCACCACCCAGCTTGGCGGGTCTATCCATTGCAACAGTACCCCTGACAATGGTTGCAGTTTTGACATACGATTTCCTGCGCACATGCAGTCAGCGTCCACAAGGGCCGAACCATGAAACTAGTCCGCACACCCGCCGAACCCAGCGCAACTCCAAGCACCCAGAGCGCCCGTCACACCTGGAAGCTTCTGGTGGTAGATGACGAACCCGACATCAGGGAACTTACCCGCTTCAATCTGCGCGGATTTCGCTTTGCCGACCGCGACCTGGAAATCATTGAAGCGGCTTCCGCCTACGAAGCACGCGAAGTCCTCAAACAGCATTCTGATATTGCGGTCGCCCTGGTCGATGTGGTCATGGAAACCGATGACGCGGGCTTGCGTCTGGTGGAGTTCATCCGCAAGGAACTGAAAAACCCGATGGTGCGGCTCATCATTCGCACCGGTCAGCCTGGTATGGCACCTGAGCGCCAGGTCATCGACCACTACGACATTGACGACTACAAAGACAAAACCGAGCTCACCGCTGGGCGCTTGTACACCACCGTACGCTCGGCACTGAAGGCTTACCGGGACCTGCGCACCATCGACCTCAATCGGGTGGGTCTGTCCCAGGTGCTCGACGCAGCACCTGATATCTATCGCATTACCAACCGCTCGCTAGACCAGTTTTTTCAGGGGGTTCTCACACAAATCGTGGGGCTGTGCAACCTTTCTGATTCAAGCTTCATTTCCACCATGGGTGGCGTGATTGCAACTTTTGAAGACAGCGACATTACCGTGCAGGCCAGCTCCGGCAACCTGGCCAGCCAGGAGCGATTTACGGAAATTCGTGCGCAGTGCGCTGACACCATCCGCACCGGTCGACTGCCCGAAGGGCTTCGCAAAGGCGCCTATGTGGTGCCCCTGCTGGTGCAGCGCAAGGCGCTGGGATTTATCTATATTGAGCCCACACACGAGCTCAACGAAGCCGATCGCAACCTCATTACCGTAGTAGCCCAGCAATGTTCAAGCGCGCTGGAAAACCTGCGTCTGCACATTGATTTGTCGCAGTCGTACGACCATATGATCGACATGCTGGCCACCATTGCCGAGTTCAAGGATCACACCACTGGCAGCCACATTCAACGCATTGACCAGTACACCCGACTGCTGGCAGCGGAGCTTGGCAGCTCTGAAGACGAAGCGCTACTTTATGGCAAGGCCAGTCGCTTGCACGACGTCGGCAAGATTGGCATTTCGGACGCGTTGCTATGCAAGCCGGGCAAGCTCGACGCCGCCGAATTTGCAATCATCAAAACCCACACCACCATGGGTGGAACCATCCTGGCACACGACCACTTTTTGGAACTGGCCCGCGAGGTAGCCTTGCACCACCACGAGCGCTGGGACGGCAAGGGCTACCCGGACGGCCGCCCATCGCGCGAATACCAACTGGTTACCCGCATCGTGAGCGTGGTCGATGTATTTGATGCGCTGGTCAGCCACCGCCCCTACAAGAAGCCCTGGACACCCCAGGATGCTGCCCTGGAAATCAGGAACAACTCCGGTACCCAGTTCGATCCCACCATCGTTACCGCCTTTCTTAAGCTCTTCGAAGCTGGTGCCTTTGACGCCATCATCCAGAGCGCGCAGCGCGAGGACGCATTGCCCGAGGCGCTGCTACCCGCGATCCAGGGCGCCTGATGGACTACAGGTCCACCTGCTGCATCGATCCGGCCTGACCTGACTCATACAAGAACAGACCACTGCTGCGCACCAGGCCCAGTGTCTGGTTGGTGCTGGCATTGTTTACCGAGAACGGGCTGGCCACTTTACCCAGGTAGAGCGCACCTACCCCCGCCTGGGCCAGCGTGCTGAGCTGGTCCTGACCTTGGGCATCGCGCTGCCACACCTGCAACTGCTGGTACACCGCATCGTTTTCATCAATCCACTGGTTGCCGTCCTGGTCGTATTGAGACAGGTCAGCAAAACCGTCGCCACTGGCGGGACCGAACAACTCGCCCCCATCGTTCACGCGACCGTCGCGGTTTTTATCCAGTACCAGAAAGCCACTGCCACCCGCCACAAAAGAAATGTTCTCTGTCTGACCATCGGCATTGAGGTCAAAGGCAAACTGGGTGTCTGTCAGTTCTGCGCCCTTGCCGCCAAAGTTGATGACCAGAGGGTCCTTGCGTACTGCGTCGCCCTCACGGATGGAGATATTGGTTTCCTGCACAAACTGTCGGCTCATCTCCAGCTTCAACTCAAACTGAATTTCCAGGCCATCGGCTGTGCGCACCACGCCCTGGGCCTGCATCTGCATCGTTTCTGTCTCTGCCACGATTTCATGCGCATCGATCTCCACCCCCCATCCTGCTGCGGGCGGCGGCGGCGAAGACGACGATGGCGTCGCACTGGCAATTGGTGGTCCCTGCAGGGCTGGTGCGTCTGCCTGCAACTCACTGGCATCAAACACCTGCACCGCTCGGCCCGTGATGTTTTCCACCATTTCAATCAACATGCTCAAACGCGGATCGTTGCGCGCGGTGTCTTTGGACTTTTCCACCGACCGACCCGCCTGCACTTCAGGCGCTGGCGCGGAGGCTTGCGCTTGCGCCATTGCACGCCATTGCGAGCGTTGGTCCTGACGTGCTGCCGCCCGTGCCACATCGGAGAGTGACACCGTTACTCCCGATCGTCGCTCCCGGCTGTCACGCTCGAAGTCGGGGCGCTTATCCCCCACCCACGCGCGCAATGTCGATTGCTGGGTGCGCAGCGACGCGCTGGCGTGCTGGCTCTGCAAAGTCAGGTCGGATTGGGTGATTTTCATATTCACCCTATCGGCAGAAATGGGGGGCAATTCAAGGTCTTTTTTGGCTTTACGCGATGCAACATCCCCGAACATGACCTTGGCAAGTGCCAATTGGCTGCGCATTTGCCCGTAATTTCAGACTTTGTTTCCGAGTACCTGGTGCTGAAATGGCAGTGAGGTTTCTGCTGTGGAGGTCAATATGCAATCTCATGAATCTGGTTCGCAACCCGTCCGTTTTCATCTGCCGGTAGCCCATATGCACAGCGTTTTTTGTGCCGAAGACGTACAGCGCAAACTGGGAAAACTGCAGGACAGCGAACACGAAGCCCTGCGCAGCACCTATGCACGTATGCTGGAGCGTGGCCCTCAGCGCTTCTCGGTCAAGCCCTCCGGCGTGCCCGACATGGCGCATCTCTATCAGACACTGCCCAACTTCACTGAGGTGCTGGACGACGTCAAACGCCACGTTGCTCTGTCCCAGGACAGCGGTGCGGCCATGGAAATCACGCCTCTGCTTTTGCTGGGCCCCCCGGGCATCGGAAAAACCCACTTTGCGAAAAAGCTGGCCGAACTGCTGGGCACCGGAATGAACCTGGTGCCCATGAGTTCCATGACCGCGGGCTGGCTGCTTTCGGGCTCGTCCTCGCAATGGAAAGGCGCCAAACCCGGCAAAGTGTTTGAAGCCCTGATCGACGGCGATTACGCCAACCCGGTGATCGTGGTCGATGAGATGGACAAGGCCAGCGCCGACGCGCAGTACGACCCGCTGGGTGCCCTTTACAGCCTGCTCGAGCATGACACCGCCCAAAGTTTTACCGATGAGTTTGCCGAGGTCTCCATCGATGCCAGCCAGGTGATATGGATCACCACCGCCAACGACGAACGCAACATTCCCAAGCCCATTCTCAACCGCATGAACGTGTTCGAGGTGGAAGCACCCTCGCTCGAAGCGGCTCGCCAGATTGCGTTGCAGCTCTACCAGAGCATTCGCGCCGAACACGCTTGGGGCAGGCACTTTTCAGATGCACCCCAAGCCGATGTTTTGGACCAACTGGCCGAGATGCCCCCCAGGGAAATGCGCCGGGCTCTGATGACGGCTTTTGGGAATGCGCGCTTGGCAGGGCACGAGACCTTGGGCACGGTGGACCTGCCCAAAACCAGCATCAACCGCTCAACGATGGGCTTCCTGCAGTAGGCAGGCGTCCGACCCTCAGGCCGACCCGCCCTGGCTGCCTTTGAGGAAAGCGGCCAGCCGCTTGTCGGTGTGCATGATGTGGTTGACCAGCCAGTTGTTCAGAAAACCCAGAAGGGCCTCGCGCGTGATGGGTTTGCCTGCTATCAGGTCCTGCTGAACGCTACCCACAGTCCTGGAAAAGTCCCTGTGTTCGGACAAATGTTTGCTTGCGTCTTCTGGCGAACCCTGGGAGTAGCCATGGTCCAGCATGAGTTCCTCCTCGGTTTCGAAGTGGTATAGCGCATAACTCATCAAATCGCGCACGATATCTTCCGTCACCGACCGGTCAATGTGCGATCGCATGCGCAGGTTGGCCTCGTTGAGCATGTCCACCAGCATCTTGTGCTGCTCGTCAATGGCTTCAACACCGGTGACGAGCGCAGGGCCCCACTCCAGAAGATCATCGTTTTGCATTCAGTTGCTCCCACGTTGTTTGAAAACCCTTGACCCACTCTACCAACTCACCCGCTGGCATGGGCCGCGCAATGAGATAGCCCTGCGCCACCGAACAACCCATTTTCTTGAGCACCTCGGCCTGCTCCCAGGTTTCCACGCCCTCCGCTACCAGATCGCACTCGAAGGCATCGGCCAGGCCAATCACGCCCTGCACAATGGCCAGACTGCCTTTTTCGTGCTCCATATCGGCTATGAAGGACTGATCAATTTTGAGCGTATTGACCTTGAGCTGCTTAAGGTAGGTGAGCGTAGAGTATCCGGTGCCAAAATCATCAAGTGCAAACCGCACACCCAAATTCCGGCATTGGCCAATCAGGTCTGCAACATGCTGCACGTCCTCCAGAGCCGCCGATTCCACAATTTCAATTTCGAGATCCTGTGGCGCCAATTGCGGGTAGTCTTTTAGGGCCTTGTTCAAGCGTGCCGGGAAATCACGCTCCAGAAACTGATGGGAGCTCATATTGATGCCCAAGGGCAGGCGCAGACCCTGCGCCAGCCAGTCCGCCATCAGACGCAGACTTTCGTCGAGCACCCACTGGTCAAACCGCAAAGCCAGACCGCGGTTGAGCGACACCAAAGGCAAAAACTCGATGGGCGGAACCAGGCCCCGAATCGGGTGCTGCCATCGTATCAACGCCTCAGCGCCCACGATCTCACCCGTATTCAGATTGACCTTGGGCTGCGCGTACAACACAAACTCATTGCGTGACAGGCCTTTTTCCATGCGGGCAGACACGCCCATATTGGCCTTCTGGCGGTTGTTGAGCTTGAGGTCAAAACGGGAAAACCTGTTTTTACCAGACTGCTTGGCCGCGTACATGGCCACATCCGCATGGCGCAGCAGAGTGTCTGCATCAGCGTCGTCTTCAGGAAACAGGGTATAGCCCAGGCTGCCAGACACCTGCGCAGTTCGCTCGGCGTCAATCTGAACCGGCTCGCAGATGGCGGTCAGAATCCGCTGAAGCGTGCGCTCGGAATCTTCGAGTGAGGACACACCGGTAAGTAGCAGGACGAACTCATCACCTCCGAGCCGAGCCGCCGTATCCTCGGTTCGCAAAGAGCGCATCAGGCGGCGCGAAATTTCGATCAGCAGGCGGTCTCCGGCATCGTGACCAAAGGTGTCGTTCACCGCCTTGAAGCCATCCAGGTCCAGGCCCACCACCGCCACAATCTCGCCCTTGCGGCGGGCGCGGGCGATGGCTTGAAGAATGCGGTCCGACAGCAGGGCTCGGTTGGGCAAACCGGTCAGGGCATCGTGGTGGGCCAGGCGCTCCATATGCTCGTACTGGCGTTTGGACTCGGTGATGTCAGAGGACAAGCCCACATAGTGGTTGACCTCGCCATTCTCGTCATGCAGCATGGTGATGGTGAGTTGCTGGGCGTACTCAAGGCCTTCCTTGCTGCGGTTCCAGATTTCGCCCTGCCAGTTGCCAGTCTCTCCCAACTGTCGCCACATCTCGGTGTAAAACAGGGGGTTGTGGCGCCCGCTGCGCAGCATGTAGTGGGTCTTGCCAACCAGCTCCTCGCGGCTGTAGCCGGTCATGCGGCAGAACATCGGGTTCACGTCCTCAATGACGCCTTGGGGATTGGTTACAGAAATGCCTTCATGGGCCTCCTGAAACACCTTGCCTGCCAATATGAGACCCTCTGAGCGCAGTTTGAGCTCTGCGTGCGAAGCAGCCTGGTCAGCATAAAGTTTCTCCAGCGAGCTCGCCATTTCATTGAACCCCTGCCCCACCAGCGCAAGCTCGTCGCGGGTGTGCAGCTGGGCCCTGCGATGCAGTTGCCCCTGGGTGAATGCGCGGGTGGCATCGAGCAATTGACCCACCGCGCGTCGCATGGCGAAATATCCACCCGTCGCCAGGTACAGCAGCAACAGCATCAGCAAGCCAGAGATGAGCAGCGTTTGATGCAGCCTGGCTTCGGCCCTGGCAGCGCGCTCCTGCAAGAGGCTGTCAATATAGGGATGCACCACGCCAAAGAGTTCGTCGTAGACCGAGTCAATCGACTTGGTCGTGAGCGTGAAATAGTCTTCCTGCGAAATCGTGACCTTGCCTCGCAGCAAATGCTCTTCGGCAAGGGACGCGACCAAGTCCCCCTCCTTCTTCAGCACTTCGGAAGTCACGGCCAAACGTGCGGCTTGAGCCAGGCTGACGGTTTGGGTATGCAGCAGATGAGTTGCCGCCTGGTCCTGCAGGGCGCGCAGTTCGGCGACCAAGTACAGCAGCTCAAAGCGCTGGTCCACGCTGAGCGTGCCGGTTCGGATCACGCCACTGCCATAGGCCCGGATTTTCCCCATGCGCTCCAGCATTGCGGGAATACGCCCTACGGAAAGGTCTATCAGGTAGTAGGTGCTGAGATCCCCGTCCAGCACCATATTGAAGGCATCCGCCGTGGTCACCATGAAATTGAGCAAGAACTCAATGAACTCCGAGTGCGTCTC
>CAJBMJ010000470.1 GCA_903954045.1 uncultured beta proteobacterium
CACATCACGAATTACCATAGCTGCATCCACCGTGACGCGCAATCGCATGTGGTGAATCGCTTCGTTGGGCTCCCAAAACCCCTCACCCTCAATTTCAAAGGCGTGGGGCTTGGTGTCCTCTAACTCTCCTTCAATGTCCCAAAGTCCATCTTCACGAAGAAACCCCTGGTAATTGACGCGACGGGTATGCAGCAGTGTGCGCGGCTGAGGATCGGGCAGAGGCAAAGTAAACCTTGTTGGCTTGGTTTTCTAGGTATTCAGGGCTTGATGTAAGCGTAGCCTTGCAACTGCAACTTGGTTAGGCGCACCACGCCAGAAGGCGTGAAGTCAGCTTCGTGAATGAACTGCTCTTTCTTGAGATTTCGGTTCTTCATCGTTATCTCGCACACCTCAAATTTCACTCCCCTATTTTTCAATCCGGACACTGTGGAATCAAACGAAGTTTCGTTGCGATCCTTCATGCCCTCCAACAAAAAATCAACGCCGAAAGCGTGAGCCACCAAAGTAATCTGAGCGGTCGGATCGGTGTCCAGGTGGTTGCGGATGTTGCGAAGCGTAGCCAAGGCCTGACTGGCAGTGTCACTCACGTGGTAAACCACTTTGTCCTGTGCCTGCGCCAAGCTAAAACTCAGCAACAGCGCAGTCGCAGCTGCGATTGAGCGAATTTTCATGGTTGTCTCCTGTTTATTTGCAGGGAGAAAGTATGTCAGGTTTCGGGAGCACGGTCCTTTGCGAGGAAATACCCAATACTTCCGGCAAAAAAGAGAGGTAGTCCTTATCACATATGCACAAACAGCTACCAAATTCGTAGCAAGAATCAGCTTTTCCATGACGTCAATGCGTGGTTGCTCCGCACGTGCTTACGCCAAACTTGACTCATCGTGAGCAGCACTCCAAGGCGACATCGGATTCATTCTTATTGAACAATCGTTCAATTAAATATGATTGCCATGACCGGCTTTCTGGTTTGAAATCACCTAATCGATGCGAACAAGTAAGGACACTATGCCTCGCCTTCCCGAGTTGAAGCTCTACATTGACGGCCAGTGGCGCTCAGCGTCCGATACGATTCCGGTCCTCAATCCGGTAGATGAATCAGTGATTGGGCGCTTGCCGGTAGCTCGCCAATCTGACCTTGACGATGCATTGGCGGCTGCGGCCAAAGGCTTTCAAGTATGGAGCAGGACTGCGCCACGCATTCGTGCCGAAGTCATGATGCGTGCAAGTGCGCTTCTGCGCGAGCGCGGTGATGAGGTCGCCCACGCCATTGCCATGGAGCTAGGCAAGCCAATCTCCCAGGCGCGGCTTGAAGTGATTCGTGGCTGTGAATTCTTTGAATGGGATGCGGGCGAAGCGCAACGCATGTATGGCCGAGTCATACCCAGCGCGCCCGGCATTCGCTACATGACAGTGCATCAACCTATTGGTATGGTGGCAGCCTTTTCTCCCTGGAACTTCCCAATGAGTCAGCCCGCACGAAAAGTGGCAGGTGCATTGGCTTCCGGTTGTTCGGTCATCCTGAAAGCGGCCGAAGAAACACCGAGTGGGGCCATTCATATAGCGCGCGCTTTCCATGATGCGGGCTTGCCCCCCGGTGTGCTGAACCTTGTTTTTGGTGTTCCTTCCGAAATTTCTGACTATTTGATCCCGCAGGACCAGACCCGTCTGATCGCCTTCACCGGATCAACTGTCGTTGGCAGGCATTTGACGAGCCTGGCTTCAAAACACGGCAAGCCGGTCTTGATGGAATTAGGGGGCCATGCACCCGTGATTGTTTGCGACGACGTGGATCCGCAGCAGGCAGGCGTTATGTCGGCAACACGGAAGTTGCGCAACTCAGGGCAGGTTTGCACCTCTCCAACACGTTTCTTTGTTGACGACAAGATTTTTGATCGCTTTGTTGACGCTTTCGCTGCCAGGGCTGCCGCTACTGTGGTTGGAAACAGCCTGGAAGAAGCAACCGAAATGGGTCCAGTAGCCAATATTCGCCGTTTAGAGGCCCTAACTGCATTCTCAGACGACGCGGTGGCCAAGGGTGCCAGGCTAGTTTCAGGTGGACATCGCATAGGTACCAAAGGTTACTTTTTTGCCCCAACGATTTTGGCGGACGTTCCTGCAACCGCCAGAGTCATGCAGGAAGAGCCCTTTGGACCTTTGGCGATCATTAACCGCGTCAGATCGCTGGAGGAAGCCATTGCACAAGCTAACGCCCTTCCCTTCGGGCTTGCCGCTTATGGACTGACCCACTCCGCAGCCAATGTAGACAAAATGGTTGATGGAGTAGAAGCCGGAAATCTCTCTATCAACACCCTGGAAGCCTCAGTTGCGGAGACCCCTTTTGGGGGCGTGAAGGCCAGCGGATACGGACGCGAAGGTGGTGCCGAAGGACTGCTTCACTACACCATAGTGAAAACGGTCTCGCACAAGATGTCACTGTAGGCTAGCAATGAATGTCCGTTGAAGCCCTGCGTACTATGCAAACTCAAATCAGGATCGAACCATGAAATATTCCAAAGCTGATGCCAAAGCCTATGCCCGAAAACACTTCCGTGGCGTGTGGGCGGCCACCGCAACGCCCTTTAATGAAGACCTGTCTCTTGACGTTGCGGGCTTTCGCAGCAACCTTCAGCACTGGATTCAAACTCTGAAGCTGGGCGGACTGTTCGTTTCCGGCAAGCAAGGCGAGTTCTTTTCGATGTCGGTGCCTGAGCGCAAGCGCACATTCGAGCTGGCTGTGGAAGAAGCCGATGGGCGATGCGGTGTGGTGACCTCGTGTTCTGACACTAACCTTGATGTGGTGCTGGAACTGGCAAGGCACTCTGAAGCCATTGGCGCAGATTACATCGTGGTGCACAGCCCGGTGCTGCACTTCGCGCACGACACTGAAGCCACGGTGTATGAGTACTATCGATACATCAGTGAGCAGACCAACCTTGGCATTGCCTTGTGGAACCATCCCGACTGCGGCTACCTGATGAGCCCCGAGTTGTGCGCACGCATTGCTGAATTGCCTAACATTGTTGCCATCAAATACAGTGTGGACCGCGCCATGTACAAGCGACTCACGGAAATTGCGGGTGACAAAATTCTGGTCAGCACCGCTTCGGAAGAAGAGTGGCTCGACAACATCATTGAACTAGGCTGGCAACTTTACTTGTGCTCGACCCCGCCTTTTCTTTTACAAACTGCGGTGGACCAACGTATCAACGAGTACACCCAATTGGCCTTTGCAGGCAAACATGCTGAAGCCCGCGCCGTGCGCGACAGCCTGAATCCGGCCAGACAAGCATTCAAAGACGCGCGTCCCAGTGGAACGCCGCAGGCCTACACCAAGTACTGGATGGAACTTCTGGGCCAGGTCGGTGGACCCGTGCGACGCCCCCTGCTTGGACTGACCGAACCGGAGAAGGCCCTGACCCGCGAAGCCTTCGCGCGCAGCGGTTTGCGATTGAGTTAATCCCACTTACCACGACAGGAGATCACCATGGACCTTCAATATGGCTTGCCCTTGAACCTCATGCAATGGGCCGAAGACAACAAGGCGCGCCTCAAGCCACCGGTCAACAACGCCGCGATTTTTCCAGATGGAAACTACATCGTGAACATGGTGGGCGGCCCCAACGCACGCACTGATTTTCATGACAATCCAACGGAAGAAATTTTCTACCAGATCAAGGGCAATGCTTACCTGAACATCTGGGATCGGGGTCGCTTTGACCGTATTGACATCAAGGAGGGCCAACTCTTTTTGTTGCCCGCGCATGTGATTCATTCACCTCAGCGCCCGGAACCTGGCCTGTGCCTGCTCATTGAGCTGACCCGTCCACAGGGGCATCATGACGCGTTGCAGTGGTACTGCGGCAAATGCGCAACGCAAGTCTGGCGCGCCGAGAAGCAACTGGAGAGCCTGGTCGATGACTTGCCTGCCATCTATCAAATTTTTTATGCCTTGAGTGATGAAGAGCGCCGCTGCCCGCAATGCGGCACAGTGCACCCTGGCAAGGACTATGCGACCTGGCACCAGCATTTGCAACAGTACAAAGCTGGCTAATTCAGTATTCAAGGTACCTGTAGCACAAACGGCAATGACCCCTCAATCAGTGCCGTAAGGGTTTACCTGAGTCGACATGAATTTAGTTTAGACTTAAAGTAATTGTTAGCAATCCATTGACCCATTTCTTAACTTAGGAGTCTGATATGAAACCGCAAATTGGCACCGTAATGTTGGCCGCAAGCATGTTGGTATGGGGCTCGGCGGCGCAGGCCCAGTCCGTCAAGATTGGCTTTTTGGGCACCATGTCAGGTCCGGCCGGTGCTCTGGGTCAAGACCAGTATGACGCCTTCATGCTCGGCGTAGAGCACCTGGGTGGCAAGTTTGGTGGAGCCACTGTGCAAGTGGTTAAGGAAGACGACCAGCTCAAGCCAGATCTGGGCGTGCAACTCGCTCAAAAACTGATTGAAAAAGATAAGGTCAATCTGATCACAGGCGTAACTTTCTCCAACGTGATGATGGCCGTGCACAAGCCCATCACTTCGGCCGGTTTGATTCTGGTGGGTTCCAATGCAGGCCCGACACCCATTACCGGCAAAGGTTGCAGCCCGCTGTACTTCTCGACATCCTGGAACAACGATTCCCTGCATGAGTCCATGGGACAGCATGCGCAGGACACAGGCTACAAAAAGGTCTACCTCATGGCGCCCAACTACCAGGCCGGAAAAGATGCCCTTTCTGGATTCAAGCGCTATTACAAAGGCACCGTACTCGATGAGGTCTACACCCAGGTGAATCAACCGGACTACTCGGCTGAAATCGCACAGTTGCAGGCTGCCAAACCCGATGCAATCTACGTCTTTTACCCTGGCGGCATGGGCGTCAACTTTGTCAAGCAATACCAGCAGGCCGGCTTGCTGGGCAAGCTGCCTATGCTCTCCACCTCCACAGTGGACGGCACCACCCTGCCCGCGCTCAAGGACATTGCCCTTGGAGCTGTCACCGGCTCGCCATACAGCGCCGACATTGACAACCCGGAGAACAAGAAGTTTGTGGCTGACTTCCAAAAGAAGTACAACCGCGTGCCATCACTCTATGCCGCACAAAGTTATGACGCTGCCATGCTGATCAACTCTGCCCTGACCAAAACAGGTGGCAAGACGGACAACACCGAGGCCCTGCGTACGGCACTGAGGGCAGCGGATTTCAAATCGGTGGCTGGTCCCTTCAAATTCAACACCAACCAGTTTCCGATTCGCAACTTCTATCGTGTGGATGTGGCCAAGGATGCTACCGGCAATGTTGCACTAGTGAACAAGGGCGTGGCACTCAAAGACCATGCTGACGCTTACTACAAAGAATGCGCGATCAAGTAAGACGACCTTAACGCCGAGCTCATTCGCCTCAGCCATGACGCTGTCACTGTTTGCAATCCAGATGCTCAACGGGCTGCAGCTCGGTGTGCTGCTGTTCATGATGTCCGCGGGCCTCACGCTGGTCTTTGGCATCATGAACTTTGTCAACCTCGCGCACGGCAGCTTGTACATGATGGGGGCGTATTTTTCGGCTTGGGCGTTTGGACATACTGGTTCATTTCTATTGGCCGGGCTGGCTGGCGTGGCAGGTGGCGCGTTGCTTGGCTTTGCCGTGGAACGTGTGGTTGCGTCACGCCTTTATGGGCGCGACCACCTCGACCAGGTGCTGGCTACCTTCGGACTCATTCTTTTTTTCAATGAGGTTGTGCGCTGGATCTGGGGGCCCTCGCCTGTTTATATGAACGTACCCGAAGTCTTGTCGGGTGCTATCCCCATACTGGGGGTTAACTATCCGGCATACCGCTTTGTGATCATTCTGGTCGGCTTGGCCGTCGCATTGGGCAGCTACCTGCTGATCAACAAAACGCGCGTGGGCATGCTAATCCGTGCCGGTTCAAGCAACCCCACCATCGTGGCGGCACTGGGTGTCAACATCCGATTGCTAAATGCCGCCATCTTTGCTTTGGGTTCTTCTTTGGCAGGCTTGGCAGGCCTAATGAGTGGGCCTATTCTTTCCGTACAGCCAGGCATGGGGGAGCCAATTTTGATTCTGGCAATGATCGTGATAGTGATTGGTGGCATTGGCTCTGTGCGTGGAGCGTTTTATTCGGCACTGATCGTTGGTGTCATTGACACCATCGGCCGTGCGTTCATGCCCATGCTGCTGCGTGAATTCATGGACCGAAGCATGGCCCAGGCCGCAGGTCCGGCCATCGCTTCCATGCTGATCTGCATTTTCATGGCGGCCGTGCTGGCCATTAAGCCTGAAGGTTTATTTCCGGTGAAAAACGCATGAGAACACGCAGCATTGCATTCTGGTTTAACGCAGCGCTGCTGGCTTTGCTGACACTGGTACCTCTGTATGCCAGTCTGGCTTCCGAGCCGTTCTTGATGACTTTCATGAGCCGGGTACTGGTATTCGCCATCGCTGCGATCAGCCTGAACATGATCCTGGGCTACGGCGGCATGGTGAGCTTTGGCCATGCCTTGTACATGGGCTTGGGCGCCTACTGCGTCGGCATCATGGCCAGCCATGGCGTCAACAACGGTTGGCTTCAGGTCATTGTCATGATGCTGGCTTGTGCATTGGTAGGCTTGCTCACCGGACTGATTTCATTGCGAACCACCGGCATTGCCTTCATCATGATTACGCTGGCTTTTGCCCAGATGTTCTATTACCTGTTTGTCAGCTTAAAGCCGTATGGTGGCGATGACGGTTTATCGCTGGAACAGCGCAGCAACTTCACTCTGTTTGACCTGAGTTCTCCCACGGTTTTGTATTATGTGGCCCTTCTTGCCGTGGTGTCTTCCCTGTATGTGTGCGCCCGCACGGTGGATGCCCGCTTTGGAATGGTGCTGCGCGGCTGCCGCTTGAACGAGCGCCGCATGAAGGCCTTGGGCTTTTCCACCACTCGCTACAAGCTGTTGGCCTATGTGTGGTCTTGCATGCTGTGTGGCATGTCGGGGGTGCTGTATGCAAACCTGACCGGCTTTACATCACCCGCCTATTTGGCCTGGACCATCTCTGGCGAGTTGATCGTGATGGTGGTGCTGGGTGGCATGGGCACGATCTTTGGGCCGCTGGTGGGTGCATTGACACTGCTCGTAAGCGAAGAAATTCTCAAGGCAATGACAGACCATTGGATGGCCATCCTTGGCCCGCTGATCGTACTGATAGTGCTCACCGCCAAACGTGGCCTGTATGGCTATTTGCTCGACTGGGACAAAGCGCGGTCACGGCGCGAAGCCCTGTGGGCAACCCGCAATGAGGATGGGGGGAAACCATGACCCCCACACTCCAGGTCACTAATCTGGTCAAGCGCTATGGCGGCCTGCTGGCTACTGACCATTTGTCGATAAGCCTGATGCCTGGCGAGTTACACGCCATCATCGGCCCCAATGGCGCAGGTAAATCGACACTGATCGGTCAATTGGGGGGAGAAGTCCACCCCGACAGTGGACGCATTGAGTTTGCGGGGCAGGATATTACTGCCATGCCCCCAGACCAACGAGCACTAAGAGGCTTGGCGCGCTCGTACCAGATCACGTCACTGTTCACCGAGTTCAGCGTTTTGGAAAACGTGGCCTTGGCCATGCAGGCGCACCGGGGTCACAGTTTCAATTTTTGGACTCCCATGCTCAAGCAGCCAGACTTGGTGGAACCCGCCCTGCGCGCTATCGATCAGGCAGGACTTACGCACCGCGCGCAATCGCTGGTGTCTGAACTGGCTCATGGTGAGCGCCGTCAGCTCGAAATGGCCATGGTGCTGGTAGCAGAACCCAAGCTCTTGCTGTTGGACGAGCCGATGGCGGGCATGAGTCACCAGGAGTCTGGCAAAGTGGTAGAGCTTCTGCGCAGCCTGAAAGGCCGCTACACCGTGCTGCTTGTGGAACACGACATGGACGCCGTCTTCTCTCTGGCTGACCGCATTTCTGTGCTGGTCTACGGCAGCATCATTGCATGCGGAACTCCAGATGAAATCAGTGCCAACCCAGAGGTACGAACGGCCTACCTGGGTGATGAGGAAGTGGCCGCATGAAAGCCTTGTTAACGATCAGTGACCTGGAAGTCTTTTACGGCGACGCCCAAGCCCTGTTTGGTGCATCCCTGAGCATTGCACCTGGTGAATTCGTCACCCTCCTGGGTCGCAACGGCATGGGAAAGACAACGACTGTCACCACCGCCTGCGGCATCAGGGCCTCGCGTTCTGGGCAAATTCACTTTGCTGCGCAAGATGTGACCGGCTGGCCTTCGTACCGCGTGGCGCGCCTGGGGCTGGGCCTAGTTCCCGAGCAGCGACAGGTGTTCCCCAACCTCACGGTGTTTGAAAACCTTGTGGCCACTGCAAACAACCGACTCGAGCAAAAAAACCCCTGGACTCTGGAGCGCGTTTACGGTCTTTTCCCCCGACTAAAAGAGCGTGCCAAAAACCTGGGCTGCAATCTCTCTGGCGGTGAGCAGCAAATGCTGGCCATTGGCCGCGCTCTCATGACCAACCCGCGGCTATTGGTGCTGGACGAAGCGACGGAAGGACTTGCGCCCTTGGTACGCGGTGAAATATGGCATTGCCTTGAGTCACTGCGTAGCACCGGCATATCGGTGTTGATCATTGACAAAAATATCGGCCCGCTGATGAAGCTGGCAGACACACACTTTATCCTGGAAAAAGGCCGCACCGTATGGCAAGGCAGCACCGAAAGTCTTCGGGCCGCCCCCGATGTGTTGCACGAAACGTTGGGCGTTTGAGCAACGATCGCCAGTGCCCACGGGCAAAGACGACTTCCACACCCCTATAGGTTTATTTTTTCTTGCCCTTGCGAGAGGCTGACACACCCGAGGGCAAATCGCGCATGCTGCTTTTGAAGTGCGCCAAGAACGCCTCGCTGGCCTGAGTCAGTTTGCGTTGGCGTGCCGTTAGAGCCACGATGTTGCGGTCCACCACAGGGTCTATCAATGGCACTTGCACCACGCCTACGCTTCGGGCGCTGGCCAGGGCATAGGACGGAAGAATGGATACCGCCAGACCGGCCTCCACCAGACCAACGGCTGTGGTCACTTGCGACACTTCAAAGGCAGGCTCTATGGTTTCGCCATGTGCGGCAAAGCCATGCTCGACGAGGGACCTCAGCCCCGCGCCCCGAGTCAGTAGAACCAGTTTTTCCCCTACCAACTCCGTCCAGCGCACTGAACGTCGGTTTGACAGGGGGTGAGTGGGCAAACAGGCCAGCATCAGACTATCCTGGTACAACACGGTCGATACCAAATCGGGTACTTCGGCATCCTGGGTGCAAACACCGAAGTCCACATGTCCACTGCGTACTGCTTCCGCTATCGCATTCACCTGCAGGTCATGCAGCTCTACCCGCACCGCCGCATGCTCTTTCAGAAAGCTCGCCAGCAGCGATGGCACCAAGGTCGCCCCCAACAAAGGTGACGTCGCAAGTGAAAGGCGGCCGCTGCGGCGGTGGGACGACTGGCGCAAACCTTCCAGCGCGTTATCCAAGGTGTCAAACACGGTCTGAATGGTTGGCAACAACTCTGCACCTGCATCGGTCAGGACCAAGCGGCGTGTAGTGCGCTCAAATAACCGAACGCCCAACTCCCCCTCGAGACTGCTCACGACCATAGACAGAGCAGAGGTGGTTAAGTGCACTCTCTTTGCGGCCCGGGTGATACTGCCGTCTTGCGCCACAGCCACAAACGCGCGCATTTGTCGCAGAGTGATGGACGAGTTGCGAAGATTCCCGCCTAGTTCGCTCACGACTTGGCCACCTCTTGGTTATTTGTGATCAAACCCATTTGCTGAAAGACTGCCTTTGTCAGTGGACTTGCTGGATCATTGAGACTCAAGACGATATCAAAGTGATTGGTTCCCGGCATCGGCACGTAGGTGCCGCTAAAGCCGCGAGCTTGCCACGCTCCAAGGAAATCGTCGGACTGGCGCATGAACTCTGCAGTCTCTGATTCTCCATAAGAAATAATCAGCGGACAACCGGTTGAAGGCAGATGCGCCATCGGGCTGTTGCGCAGCGCGTCTTGGACAGACATATTCATCCAGCTGTTGACATGCGTGTGAATCAGCGGCTCCAAGTCAAACAACCCACTCAGCAATGTCGCTGAGCACACCACATCATGCGGCACACTGTACGTATCAGCCCAGGTACCAGCCAAGAGCATCCCCGCAAGGTGTGCACCGGCAGAGCTTCCACACACATGGATGCGACCTGGATCACCCCCGTACTCGCGGATGTGTCGATAGACCCAAGCCAACGCCCGCCGTGTTTGGTCGACGATGTGATCGAGCGTAACTGCCGGCGCTAGCGAATAGTTGATTGCAACCACCATCGCACCTGCGCTGGTGAATGCAGGCGCCATAAAGCTGGATTCATTCTTGGAGAGCAAGCGCCAGTAGCCGCCATGGATAAAGATGAGAACCGGAGCATTTGGCACTGTGGCCGGGAAAATGTCCAAGGCTTCGTCCGCATGCTTTCCGTAAGCCACATCGAGCTCGCAGGGAAGTGTGCTCCGTGCTGCAGCACTCCCTTGGGCGTACTGCCGAAGAATAGGTTGAATGTCCGGCACTGTGCCACGCGCATCGTATTGCGCGTCCAGTTCAGCTTGGTCATAGTTGCGATAGATAGACATGGAAGCGATCTTTAGTGAACCACTGGTCCATGGTAGCGCCACTGTGAGGCGAAAGAGTGGTCTTGCCGATGCCCGAATGCGCTATGGGAAGTTGAAGTTGAAGTCATTGCAGACGTTTGCGGGATTGTTGACCTTGGAACCCGGACCCTCCGCTATGTGAACGCCAGCCACAACCCGCCTGCTCTAGCATTGGCGGACCAGCGATTTGAATACTTGGCAGAGCCCATCAACCCCATATTCGGCATGTTTGAAGGTTTGAACTATAGAGTTGGTGAAGTGCTGCTATCGCCCGGGAGCGCACCGCTCCTCTATACCGATGAAGTTACCGAGGCTGAAAACAGCATCAAGGCCATGCTGGGCGATGAACCCGATCTGCCGCCGAGTGCCACAGCACGCACGCCGGAGACTCTAACAACTGCCTGATGGGTCCCTGTGCAACATGACCCTGGGTGTGGTGCAGGGCCAGCACTTGCTGGCACACTTCCTTCCAGTGCATTGCACCGTGTGCCAGGGCTTGGGGCAATGCGTGACTTTCTCCGACTCGCCAAGCCGTGTAGGCAGTCATTGGCCCCGGGAACAGATGGGCGCGCCGCACGGGCATACAGTTCGGTACGGCGCTCACCGAGCGCGCCGCGCATGTCAGCCCAATCGGGACCGAGCAAGGACGCAACCCGGGCCTCGCCCAATTCGTGCAGGATCAGCGTTTCCGCCTGTGCTTGTGCCATGCGTTCCAGCGCCTGCTCACCATCGGTGGCGTAACCATAGGCATCCAACGCTGACTTGAATGCGCCCCCGGGGCGGCGCATGGTCCAAGTCTCGTACTTCTCCCACACCCACCGCTGCAGGGATTCCTGTCGCAGAAATATGGTGTTATCGGCAAGGGCTGCCGGCGGTGAGGACAGACTGCGCGCGTTATCGCGGCCGCTAACCCATAAAGGCACCCCCTCGCGTTGCTGCACCGAGGACAATGCGCCCAGGAAAAAAGTCGCCCTGCCTGGGCCGGAAAGACCCGCACCATAAACCAAGCCTTGAGGTTGCAGCACTCGGTTGAGCGCAAGCACATCGAACGGATCAAACGACTGCCCATTCACGACGAGTGCATGCCATGGAGAATCTTCCAACTGATCCCACAAGGCCTCTCGCGCAGTGAGCCAGGAACCCACCGCATCGTGTGACAAGGAATGCATGGGTGCGATGCCCTCCTCCCAGCGGTAGAACTCACGCATCTGAAGCAGGTAAATACACAGCGTCATGTCGGCTGCATGGCGAGCATCCGCAATATGGCAGTTGGTCTGCACGGCGTTTGCCAAGAGGCCCAGGTCGCGGGGATTCATGTTGGCTTGGTACCGGCGCGCCGGCGCGGCTGCCAGGCTTTAATGCTGTCGACAATTTGAGACCATGGCAACTCTGCCAGTCCACCATCGCTGATTTGAGCTTGCTGCACCATCTGGTGCACGTCCACATTAGTGGAAGCCAGTGCCTTTTGCAGACCCAGCAGCCCCCCGCACTGCAAGCGCAGCTCAATGGCATGGGTTAATGGCGCGCCTGGTTTCAGGTGAAGCGGGAAAGTGGCGCGTTCGTGGAATAGCTTCAACAGAGTTTCGCAGTTGATGCGTGCCGGGGCCTTGGTGCAGGCCACCACTTCGCGCTCGGCCAACAAGCGCTGGGCCATAAGCTCGCATTCCGCGCCGCGCGCCTGCAAGGCACCCTGAAACACACAAGGCAAGCTGATGGTTTGAGTTCGATGGCGCCGAAAGGCGGCTTCGTCCATGACGGTTGGTCCTTATTCGTGACGCATTGGCGCAATTTCTGAATCAATCAGAATGCCCAAGTATGCCCTCTCGAAACCCGTAG
>CAJBMJ010000471.1 GCA_903954045.1 uncultured beta proteobacterium
ACATAGCGCGGGCCGTTCTGGAAAATGCTTTGCATTTCCCGCTCATAAAGCGCGGCATCAAAGTAACTTGAAACGGGAAGTTGGGTGGTACTGCCTAGCGCTGGCGCGTTTGTTTTGCACAGATGTTGCACAACTCGGTCTTTCAAAGAAACAAAACCCCTCGTGAGAGGGGTCTGAATGCAGCTACCTCGAGAGCTGCGGTGAGCGCGTATTGTAGGCGAAAAGTCCGGTAGGCCAATGCTCTATATTCCAATCTGCAACGCCCCACAACGACACCTTTTAAATATTCCCATGAAAAAAACACGCTTCCTGCTTTGTCTCCTCCTGTCGGCTATGGTGGTCGTTCCTGCGTCCTCATTTGCGCAGAACAAAACCATTCGGCTGGTGGTTCCGTACGCTGCGGGTGGCCCCATTGACGTGACAGCGCGTGCATTGGCCGAGCGGGTCAAAGACAGCCTGGGAACGGTGATCATTGAAAACAGGCCTGGTGCGGGCGGCAACATCGGGGCCGATGCGGTAGCCAAGGCCGCACCAGACGGACTGACGATAGGCATTGCCGCTACGGCTACCCATGCGGTCAATCCCTGGTTGTACAAGAAAATGCCCTACAACGCGGCGACCGACTTTGCGCCCATCACCCAGATGGTGCGGGTACCCAATGTACTGGTCATGAATGCCGAAATGGCTCAGAAACTCAATATCAAAACACTTGCTGACCTGATCAGTTATGCCAAGGCCAACCCCGGCAAACTCAACTACGGTAGCGGCGGTAACGGAAGCGCCGGGCATCTGGCTGGCGAAATGTTCAAGAAAGAAGCTGGCATTTTTGCGGTGCACATTCCCTACAACGGGGGCAACCCGGCTCAGCTGGCCCTGCTGGGCAGCCAGGTGGATTTCAATTTCGACAACCTGGCCACTGCCGCGCCCAATATCCGCTCCGGTCGTCTCAAAGCCATAGCAGTTACCACCCTGGGGCGGTCTGCGGCGCTTCCCGACACCCCACCCATGGCAGACACCCTCAAAGGTTTTTCGATTGACACCTGGTGGGGGCTGGTCGCTCCGGCAGCCACCCCGAAAGAGGTGATTGCGAAACTCAATCAGGCATTTGTGGCCGCACTGAGCGCGCCAGAAACCAAAACGCGTTTTGCTAACTTGTTAGCCGACCCGGTACCCACGACGCCGGAAGACTTCGGCGCTCTCATGCAAAATGAGCGACTAAAGTACCAGGCCGTGGTGAAAGCCAGTGGAGCCCAGGTCGATTAGGACCACTGCACCGAACCTTTGGTGGTGTACCAGCGTTCCACATGCACTTCGACCGCGCTCTCAATGCGGTTGCGTTTGATTTTCATGGTGGGTGTCAGGCAGCCGTTTTCTATGGACCAGGGCTGTGGTTCGATGACCAGCATACGCAACTGCTCGTAATCAGCTACTGCGTTATTGATTTGTTTGAGTAGCTGGGCCAGCTCCTGCTCTACCTCTTTGCGGAACTCAGGATCATTTTGCTTCGGGCGAACATCTTCACCCAGCACCACCATGGCATATGCTGAGACTTGCCCCACGCCGGAGACCATGCTCATCTCAATCAGGGGATGGGAATTGAGCATGTTCTCGATCGGTGCGGGCGCCACGTATTTGCCCTTGGCTGTTTTGAAGAGTTCTTTGACGCGTCCGGTAAGCTTGAGAATGCCTTGTGCGTTGATTTCACCCTTGTCGCCGGTTCGGAAAAATCCGTCTTCGGTGAACACTTCAGCGTCCAGATCCGGGCGTTTGTAGTAACCCACCAGCTGGCCCGGAGACTTGATCAGGATTTCTCCCTCCTCGGTCAAGCGCACTTGCACACCCGGATTGGCCACACCAACACAACCCGGTGCATTGAACTCTTTTGTGGACATAAACGAGTAGGCAAAGTCCTCTGTCATGGCGTAGCCTTCCAGCAGGTTCAAACCCAGCTTGCGATACCATGCCACCAACTCTGCAGGAATGGGCGCAGACCCGCTTCCCGCCATGATGCACTGGTCCAGCCCCAGACCTTTGAGAACCTTGCGGGCCACGATTTTTCCGAGAATCGGAATGCTCAGCAGGCGGTTGAGCTTTTTGGGCGGCATCTTGCTGAAGACACCGTGCTGGAATTTGAGCCAAAGGCGGGGGACAGAAATGAACACATTGGGTCGCGCACGGTTCAAGTCTGCGAGGAAAGTTTCCAGCGTCTCGGCAAAGAAAACGTGCATGCGGCCATAGATCAGTGAGGTGCACTCGATCCAGGCGCGCTCGAAAATATGTGCCAGAGGCAGATAAGACAGAACACGGTAGTCCAGGTCCGGGCCCGTATTGGAAATGATTCGACCCAACTCGCCTTCGGCTGCGGCAGTCATTCGTTCAAAGCTGTGCATCACTCCCTTGGGTTGACCGGTGGAGCCGGAGGTGTACATCAGGATGCCAAGGTCACTGGGCGCGCGCTGAATCTTGCCTTTCAGGGGTTGTGTGCGGTCTACTATCTTGTCCCAGGCTTCATACTTGGTGGCGGGTGCCAGAGGGAAAGCAATGCAGGGCAACTCAGCAGGTACGCCACCCACCTGCTGATCCCAGGTATCAAGCTTGCCAACAAACAACAGGCTTGCGCCACTGTGCTCCAGCACGTAACGCACGGTATCGGCGGTTTCTGTCGGAAAAATAGCAACTGTGGTGCCGCCCGAGAGCCAGATGGCCAGTTCGGCCATGATGAAATGCGCGCAGTTTTTGGACAGGATGGCAATGCGCGGAGCGGGCCCGAGGTCTTGCGCCTTGAGATGGGTGGCCATTCGTCGGGCCTGGTCCATCACCTGGCCCCAGGTGTAATCCACCACCTGCCCGTTTCCAACGGGTTGGGTCAGGTAAACCTGATTTGCATATTTGGTTTCGTGGTCCTGTACGTAGTCCAGAATCAGTCGTGAAGCAGCCATGTCTATCTCCTCTGTTTTTGGTACGGCATTGTGGCCCAAACTGCCTAATTTCCCAAGCATAAGCCCTAGAGCTGAAGCCCTAGAGTTCTTCAGGACTTCAGTTGATCCAGGAGCGCGCGGGTCTTTTCCAGCGCCTGCGCGAACTGAAGTTGCTGCACTTCCTGGTGAATGGTGTTCAATGGCTCGCCCAGGAACTTGCCAAACTGGGCGTGAATCTGCGCGCTGCAGGTCGTGGACTGCATATTGTTTTCCTGTAGCAAGTTGGCCAGCACGTCTAGCGCAGTGAGTATGGCGTCTCTTTCGGCAGCCTGCAGAGGTTCCAGGGCCGTATTCTGCGGTTCTACTGGTCTTTCGATTTGTTCTGCCATCAGGGCCAGGGTTTCCTGGGTACAGAGCTCCAAAGCCTGCAAACTGCCAGCGAGTTCCGCCTCGACCGACGGATCCTCCCCCAAAGTTTGCATTTGCGCCTTGCAGGCCTTTTCGGTGCGGGCGCAGGCAGCAGAGAGTGCCATTGCGCCCACCGTGGCAGACAGGCCTTTTATTGTGTGGGCACAGCGTGTCGCATCATTCCACTCCTTGCGTTGAAGATGCTCCAGCAAGGCCTTGATTTCCAGGGGTGCGTCGTTCTGGAAAGCATTGGCAATCTGGTCATACAGTTCGCGGCTGTCGGCCATGCGGGCCACCGCAGTGACTATATCCAGCACCGGCGGCCCGTGCTCTGCTGCCTTCTCAACAACTACTGGTTTGGGTGCGCGCGCCTCTATTTCTGGAGCACTGCCCCGGGTGTGCAGCAGCAGACTGTGGATGAGTTCTTCCATGTCGATGGGCTTGCTGACGTGGTCCACCATTCCGACTTCCAGGCACGCCTCCTTGTCCGAGGCCATGGCATTTGCCGTCATGGCGATGATGGGTATGCTGCGCATGCGAGACTGGGCGCGTATTCTGCGGGTGGCTTCGAGCCCGTCAATGTCAGGCATTTGCAAGTCCATCAGGATGGCGTCATAGGGCGGGTCCGAGGTCAGAGACATGGTGACCCCTTCAATTCCGCCAGCAGCGATCTCAACGCCTGCACCCTGGCGCGTGAGGAGTTCCAGAGCGACCTGCTGGTTGAGCAGGTTGTCTTCCACCACCAGCAAACGCAGGCCTGCAAGGCGCTGCTCTTTCAAATTTCCGACCCGCACCCGGGGTTTGCCCAGTCTGAGAGACCTTGCTTCATTGACGGCATCGTGCAGCACGGACATGGTGATGGGTTTGACCAGGTAGCCATCAATCAATTCGTTTTCGCGCTGGGTTTTTTGCGCCAGCAGTTCGCGACCCTGGGAACTCACCATGATCACAATAGGGTTGTCGGTGCCCTGCTTTAGCTGACGAATCCGACGGGTTGTCTCCCAGCCGTCCATGCCTTCCATTCGCCAGTCCATCAGAATGACTTGGTAGTTGTCCTGATGCGGGTCCTGGAGTTTTTCCAGAGCTTCCTCGCCACTGGGTGCAGTGTCGCAATCCCAGCGCATGGCTCGCACCATGTTGTGCAGAATTTCGCGGGACATGGCGTTGTCGTCCACAACCAGCACTCGGGTGTCTATCTCCCCCAGATGGCCAGCCAAAGGCACTGCGGCTTGCGGCACCTTGGCCTTGGCCGGTGCTTTGGTCAGCGTCATAGTGAAGTAGAAACGACTGCCTTGCCCCATGGTGCTCTGAACCAGCAATTCCCCGCCCATCAGGCTGACCAGTCGTTTGCTGATGGCCAGTCCCAGACCGGTGCCGCCGAACTTGCGCGTAGTCGACGATTCGGCCTGACTGAACCCTTCAAATACATAAGCCAGTTTGTCTGGCGCGATGCCTATGCCGGTGTCCCTGACCTCAAATTCAATTTCGGCAGTCTGCGCCTCCTGGCGCACCACACGGATACCCATCACCACTTCTCCGTGCTGGGTGAACTTGATGGCGTTGCCTGTGAGGTTCAGCAGCACCTGGCGCAAGCGCATGGCATCGCCCATCAGCACGTCAGGGATGGTTGGGTCAATATCGAAAAGAATTTCAATGTGTTTGCCCGCCAGATTGGCCGACAGCAGGACCGACAAATCCCGCAGAACATCACCCAGCACAAAGGGCTGAACGTCGAGCTCCATCTTGCCCGCTTCCACCTTGGAAAAGTCGAGAATGTCGTTGATGATGCCCAGCAGCGATTTGGTCGCAATATGGGCCTTGTTGGCATAGTCCTGTTGGCGGTGGGAAAGTTCCGTGTGCTCCAGCAGATTGAGCATGCCCAATATGCCATTCATGGGCGTGCGAATTTCGTGGCTCATTGTGGCCAGGAAGTTGCTCTTGGCCCGGTTGGCTGACTCCGCGAGAACTTTGGCTTCTTCCAGTTGACGCTGGTTTTCCTGATGCAGGGTGTGGTCTACAAAAGTGACAATGAATCCACCGCTGGTACCCACGCCCGAAATTTCGACGTGCACGGTTTCCCCCGACTTGCACCGCACGGCGTACACCACTGGAGCCCAGACCTCCTTGCCGTCTCCTGCCAAGTGCCGGACATTGACCATGTTGCTCTGAACCCATAGCCGGTAATCGGAGTCGGGATGTGCTTTTGCCCACCAGGATTTGAGATCGGGAACATCTTCCTGTGTGTAACCAAACATGGAAACAAACCGTCGATTCCGCAAAAACACCTGGTTGTTGTTATCTACCAGTGCTACGCCCACCGGCATTTCATCCAGGATGGCGCGCAGTTGCACTTCGCTGTCGCGCAACTGGGTTTCGGTTGCGCGCAGCAAAGCCTCGGACTGGCTAAGCTCCTGGGTCGCCACACGCTGGGCGTTGAGTGTCACCAAATGGTTGTTGTAGCCATGAACCAATTGCCCGATTTCGTCCTGTGAACCACTGTCTGGAAGTGCATCATGTTGCGAATCCGGGTCTTCGCTGAGACTGCGAAAACCCAGCGAGACCGAGCGAATCGGGCGTACCACGGTGCGTGTGAAGTGCCATGTCAAAGACAGGATGATGATCCCACCCAAACCAATCAGCATCAAAGTGGCCGTTGCCAGTTCGTTGACTTTGCGGGTGAGTTGCTTGCGTGGAGTGATCAATACGCGTACGTGCTGATTTTGATCAGAAGGGCTGACATCCATCAGAACCTCTTCGCCATTGAGCTCAAACTGCCGCACGGCATCTTTTTTGCGCACCAGTTCCAGCAGGGAGGGGGAGAGCGGTTGGCCAAACTGTGCGGAGTCTGAGTGCAGTGCAATATTGCCGTTGAGATCAATTTGCATCAACTGGGAACCGGGTTCCAGGGAAATGCTGCGCAGATAGGTGCGCATGATTTCGTCATTCAGGTTGATGACGAGCAGACCCACCGTGTCCGATTTACCAGTGACGGGTGAAAAGTGTTGAATGGACCTGATCAGACTGTTGACCTTGGTCTGCAGCGAGCCCGTATTGAGGTTGGAATCTATGCCGCGCCACAAGACGGGCGACTTGGACTGTTGGGCCTCTTGGAGCATGGAGGCAATTCTGGCGGAGTCTACTTTGGAGACATTGAGTGTTTCGCCCACATGGAAATGTGCTCCACCCGTGGAAAAAACATCAATCGACACCAGACCCTTGACGCGCACATAGCTGTTCAGAAGGCTGCCCATATTGGAGCGCATCTTCAGGTCGCTGAAGGCGTCCGGCGTACTGTGGTCTGCCTGGTGCAGGGCGTTGCCAATTTGCTCGTTGCCGGCAATATTGGCGGCCATGTCTTCTACCTGGTCGTTGTAAAGATGCAGGTACGAAGAGAGGCCGCCCACCACGCGCGCGTTCTCTGCTTCGGCCTGCTGGGTAACGATGTTTTTGGCCAGATTGAATGCGGTCACCCCCAGCAGGACCAGCGGCACAATGCTGGCCGCCAGCAGGTAGCCCACCATTTTGACGGTGATGTTCTGGCGCCAGTTCACAGGCGTTTATTTCGTGTTCAGGTGGGCGTCAGGCTTACTTGGAAGCTGAGATGACCTTGGTGTCAATCAGCGTTACCTCGGGTACTTCGCTGCCCTGAATCAGGCGATTGGCCAGTGCAATGCCCTGGTAACCCTGCTCGGCTGCCTGCTGGTCAATGGTGGCGAGCATGCGACCGGCGTTAATTTCAGAAAGCGCTTCGGTCAGTGCGTCATAACCCACCACCTTGACACCGGTCTTCTTGCTTTCCTGCAGATATTTGACAGCACCAATGGCCATCATGTCATTGCTGGCGAACAGCAGCTTGATATTGGGGTGCTTGCCAAACATGGATTTGGTGACCTCATATGCCTTTTCGATTTCCCAGTTGGCGGTCTCTGACGCAACTACTTTGACCTGCTTGTTCTCCAGCAGGGCGCGGCGAGCGCCTTCCATACGCAGTCGTGCGTTATCCGCGCTTCGAATGCCTTCCAGAATGGCTGCCTCTGTCGGAGCAGTCACACCTTCGGTCAGGAATTTTCCGGCCTTGTAGGCCCCCGCGTCGTTGTCTACGCTGACAAACGGAATAGGCTTCATGCCTGCCTGTTTGAGGGCCTCGGCATCAATCCGGTTGTCAATGTTCACGATCTTGATGCCTGCATCTGCTGCTTTTTTCAGGGACGGAATCATTCGCTGCGAATCACCTGGGGCAATCACGATGGCATCGACCTTGGCAGCGATAAGGTCCTCGACCAGTTGAATTTGCTGCTCAATGGAGGTTTCCTGGGCGGCAGTCTTCACCTTGAGTGAAATTCCCAGATCTTTTTCAGCCCGTCGGGCCCCTTTTTCCATTTCCACAAAAAAGGGATTGGTCAGCGTTTTCATGACCAGACCGATCTCTTTTTTGGCTGCAGGCGCAGGCGCTGCGCTGGCAGGTGCAGCCGGAGCTGTGGTTACGCTGGGCCCACTGGACTGACCACACGCGACCAAGCCCAATCCAAGGCAGAGAGAAAAAGTTATTTTTTGTAAATTCATAGCATGACCTTCAAACATGATTCACCAACGGGTAAGCGAAATATAGCTTCCCGGAGCCTGGTTTGAGCACCGTAACAGGCATATTTCATTTTGCTGGCTTTGATGGGATGACTTGTTTATACTGTAAATAATTACAGTATTTATGCCCACTTTTCATGCCTTTGCTGATGCCATCTGACCCCTTGCTTCGTCTGAACGACGCGGTCTGGCGTGCCGATGCGCTCGCGGGTACACCCGTGCGGGTGCAGGCTACCGGAGAGCGGGCACTGGATGCCGAGTTGCCGGGGGGTGGCTGGCCGGTGGGTGCGCTGATAGAAATACTGCAGCCTGCCGGGGTGCATAGCGAATGGCGCTTGTTGCTGCCTGCCTTGGCGCGGTGTGGTTCGGGCGCGGTGGTGCTGGTCGGGTCTCCTTGGGTGCCGTTTGCACCGTCCCTGGCTGCGCAGGGTTTGCAACCGCAGCGTTTGTTGTGGGTCAAAGCCCAGTCCATGGCGCAGCGCCTGTGGTCCGCGGAGCAATCCATGCGATGTGCGGATGTAGACGCGGCTCTGGTCTGGCTGTCTTGTGCCGTGCGCTCTGACCAACTCAGACGCCTGCAGATGGCTGCCGCAGAGCACTCCAAGCTGCTGTTTGTGATGCGACCCAGCCAGGCCCAGACCCAGGCTTCGCCAGCAGTCCTGCGTGTGCACTTGTCGGTGAAACACGGCAACGAACTGCCTGACAACGCAGGGCAAGAGTCTCTGGAGTTGCTGCTGCTCAAGCGGCGCGGACCGCCGCGTGCGCAGCCTCTGCAA
>CAJBMJ010000472.1 GCA_903954045.1 uncultured beta proteobacterium
AAACAGATCATTGAGTCGACTCCATTGGGCGTTCATGTCCATGGCAACTCCCATCATTCCTGCGTGGGGGTCTTTGGCAATGGAGCGAAGCCGTTCCACCAGTTCTGCCAGCGATGGGTCGCGCTGCTTGGCCAGAAATGCGGCCCACCATTGGGCACGTCCCTGCGCCTCAGCCGTTCTCCCTTCGCTCAATAGCGTTGTCACCTCCAGAAAACTCAGGGCCGGGTCATTGGGGTTCAGGTCACTGGCCAACTTGAATGCTTTCCAAGCAGCCTTGTGGTCGCCGCGGTCGGCCAACATGGTGGTGCGTCTTTGCAGCGCATCGCTGCGCAGTATCTTGTCGCCCCGCAGCAAAATGGAATCAATCAGTGCTTCTCGCTTTGCCTTGCGACCAAGCGTCAGCCAGGCATCCATCAAGAGATTGAACAACGGAGCAATTCGCCCAGTGATAGGGGCATCCCCCGCAAAGAATGGCTCCAGCAATGCCGCGGCACGAGCGTTCTCTTTATCTTGCATCCACTGGTATGCCGTATCGGCGATGGCATCAATGCTGGCTTTGCTGGCAGCAACTTCGACCAGTTTGGATTTGGGATAGGCATCCAGAACGTATCGAAGCAGGTTCAACCCCCCGAATAAGGGCGGCATGGCGGCACTGCCGCAGCAGTGTTTGAATTTCTGGCCGGATCCACATTCACAAGGATCGTTTCGTCCTTGCTTGGTCTGACCGGTGGGCAGCAGGCTAAGTGCTGGCAGGGGAAAATCACCATAAAGATTTCTTGCGACCATGCCCAGGAAGACTTTGATCTCTTGTGGATCGTTGGGTATCTGGGTCAGTAGTGCCGGAAACAACATCGGCACCGCTTCCTGCACCCACGCTGAGAACTTTAAGGCGGACGGGTTTGAATAAACCTGCTTTCCGGCAAAGCGCAAGAAATTGTCAAGTTGGTCCTCAAACTCAGGTGGAATAGCTGCCACATTGGCTCCTGTGATCGGTTGCCAACATGATACGGGCAGACATCTTCTCGGTGAGGTTCAACGCTGGAAAATTGCCCAAGAGCTTGGCCAATCAGGTTCTCGTCTTTCGCCGTATTGAGGTCAAGTCGACGGACAGAGCATTGGATTGAACGCATGCGATATACAGAGGCTGGCGAACTTGTCTTTGACCTGAACACTTGAATATCGTGCAAATCGATCCAGAGTTGAAGTCCCTTCAACTACCTGGAGATATCCATGGAAACAGTCAGTGCGAAATCCACATCGACCGCCTGGAACAAAGGAAAAATTGTCGGCCAAAAATCACCCCTCAAGCTCAAGGAGATTTGGGCTATTCGCGTAAGGCTCCAACTGGCACATCGGACGCGAGAGTTGGCGCTGTTTGACTTGGGGTTGGATAGTAAGCTCAGGGCATGTGATCTTGTAAAACTGCGAGTGCGTGACGTTTGTCATGGTGATCGCATGGCTACTCGGGCCATCATCATGCAGCAAAAGACCTCTCAACCAGTTCAGTTTGAAATCACCCAACCCACGAGAGATGCTGTCAGTGACTGGATCAAGGATGCCAAATTGGGCAGTGATGACTATCTTTTCCCAAGCCGAATCCACGACTCACCGCATCTGGGCACCCGACAGTACGCCAGGATGCTGGACTCCTGGATTACTGAGATTGGGTTGGATCCCGCCGAATATGGAACGCATTCCATGAGACGCACGAAGGCGGCGCTGATCTATCGCCGCACCAAGAACCTGCGTGCAGTGCAACTACTACTCGGTCACACACGCATAGAGAGCACCGTGAGATATCTCGGGATTGAGGTCGAAGATGCGCTGGAAATGGCAGAACAGACTGAAATCTGAACATTGTTGCTCACCCTGACGCTTGGCTTGGAGTAAGGGAATGCGGGGACACTTCCGTCCCCG
>CAJBMJ010000473.1 GCA_903954045.1 uncultured beta proteobacterium
GCTATCTCCTGTTCACCCAGCATGGAGATGTACAACAGGTTGACCAGATCTACCGCGAAGATCGCCACCAGACCTATGGCGCCGGTGCCTGCCATCACCACAATGTGGCGCAAGAGCGAGCCGGTCAGGAATCGGGGTGGGAGTGCAGCTGTCTTGGATTGGGTGGCGGTCATAGAGCAACGATACCCGAGATACAGGTGACCGCATCGCCGCCCACCCATACCTGGCCGCTCGCATCCTGCTCGATGTGGATGCGGCCATCACGACCTACACAGCACCCCTGGGTCGCCAAGTAGCATGGGGGTGCGTGGCCCTCGGAGATCAGCCACTGCGCCAGGCTGGCGTTGAGGCTGCCGGTCACCGGGTCTTCATTGACACCCAGGGGGGATGCGAAGGCACGCACTTCCACCGTGCACATGTTGGCCTCAGCACTCTGCGCCTGCCCAGAAGGGCTGGAGGGTGCGAAAGCCCGCGCTTCCCGATTTTTGCGTGCTATCAATAGCGGAGCGGGTTGTGCATATTCCACGGCCACCAAGCCCACTTTATGCCCCAATGTTTTGAGCGCCATGTGGTCTGGCTCGACCTGCAGCACGGTATCCGTGCTGTCGACCAAAATGCCCAGCCACTCGGGGCCGTTGTACAGCAACTGGGCTGATCGCACTTGGGTTGTTTGCAAGCCCAGCGCCTTCAGTATGTCTGCGAGTAAACCGGGCTCAGGCGCTCTGCGCGTGAGCTTGGGCGCTGCGAAGGCCAGTCGGCCGTACTGCTGGGCAATCTGTATCAGCCCCACCTGGCATTGCTGCACGATCCGCCCGGGGCTTTGCGGCTGTCCTCCCGCTTCCAGCCAGGCGTGGCAGGTGCCCAGCGTGGGGTGGCCTGCAAAGGGCAGTTCACCGCCGGGTGTAAAGATGCGTACCTGGTAGTCCGCACCCTGCGCTGCCGCTTGCGGCGTAGGTGGTGTCACAAAGGTGGTTTCACTCAGGTTGGTCCAGCGGGCAAATCGCTGCATTTCGGCATCGCTCAGCCCTTCGCCGTCGAGCACCACCGCTACCGGGTTACCCAGGTAGGGTACTGATGTGAATACGTCGATCTGGCGAAATGGGCGTTGGCGCATGTCAGGCGCCCTGCTGGTACTGAATGGCTGCGGCCAGCGCCGCCACGCCGCGGTGGATCTCTTCCACGCTGGGGGTGACAAAACTCAAGCGCATGGTGCGCGGGTCGCCGTGGTCGGCATAAAACGGCGCGCCAGGCACAAAGGCAACACCCTTGTCTACCGCGTGTGGCAGCAGATCTACCGCGTTCATGCCCGCTGGCAGACGCGCCCACAGGAACATGCCGCCTGCGGGGGTGTTCCAGGTGAGGCTGGTGTCGGGGCTGCTTTGTGCGTTGGGAAAATGCTGCGCCAAAGCTTCCAGCATCGCGTCGCGCTGCGCTTTATAGAGGCTGCGGATGGTGGGCACATGGCGGTCCAAAAAGCCGCCTTGCATCACTTCAAAAATCAGCCGCTGGTTAAAGCTGGGGCTGTGTAAATCTGCCGCCTGTTTGGCCTGCAGCAGTTTGGGGTACACCGCTTTGGGCGCCACCATAAAGCCCATGCGCAGGCCCGGCGCCAGCACCTTGGAGAACGAGCCCAGGTAAATGCCGCCCTCCGGGTTGCGCGCGGTCAGGGGTGCGGGCGGGGCTTGGTCAAACCACAGGTCGCCATAGGGGTTGTCTTCCATCAGTGGCAAGCCGCTGCGCGCGGCTTCTGCGCTGAGCGCAGCACGGCGCGCCTCGTTCATGCTGCGCCCGGTGGGGTTCTGGAAGTTGGGTAACACATACAAAAAGCGCGCGCCGTCCGATTTGCTGGCCAGGTCGGCAATGTCCACCCCGTCTTCGTCGCTGGCCACGCTGACCACATTCGGCTCCATGGGCGTGAAGGCCATCACCGCACCAAGGTAAGTGGGGGACTCGACCAATACCTTGCTGCGGGCGTCGATCAGAATTTTGGCGACCAGGTCCAGACCTTGCTGTGAACCCGTGGTAATCAGAATCTGGTTGGGATCTACTTTCCAGGGCACGCCTGCTGCGGCACTTTGCGCGCCCAACTGCTGGGCTACCAGCTCACGCAAGGGGCCATAGCCCTCGCTGGCGGCGTACTGCAAGGCGCCAGCAGGGTCGTCCTTGAGCACCTTGGCGCAGGCCGCTTCGAATTCAGCCACCGGAAAGGTTTTGCTCGATGGCAGGCCGCCTGCAAAGCTGATGATGCCGGGCCGCTCGGTAACCTTAAGGATTTCGCGGATGACCGAGGGGTTCATCTTGGCGGCGCGTTCGGCCAGGGTCCAGTGGGTAGAAGTCATATGCGTCTTTCTTTGTTGGAGTGTCTCAGTTGCGCTTGCCGTAGGCTTTTTCTACCCGGGCCACGCGCAGTTCATAGTGCTCGTACCACTGGGCTTTGCCCATTTCTTGCGCCACGCGGTGTTCGGCGTTGGCACGCCAATGGGCAATGGCGTCCAGGCTGCTCCAGTACGACACGGTAATGCCAAAGCCGTCGGTTCCCCGGGTGCTCTCTGCGCCCAGATAACCCGGCTGGTGCTGTGCAAGCGCCACCATACGCTCGGCCATGGGGGCGTATGCGTCAGAGCCGTGGTCAGTTCGCAGCGAAGAAAAGATCACTGCGTAGTAGGGTGGTGCGGGTAGCTGGGCAAAGGAAGGGCTGGTCATGAGCGTGCTACTTTACAGCGGAGGATGCGGTGGGGTTGGGCATGGCAAAGCGCCTGCCAATGAACACGGTGGCCACCACGGCCAGGGCAAAGCCCAGCGTCACGGTTTCGAGCGGCTCGCCCAGCAGGGGAACGGCGGCCAGGATGCTGATGAAGGGCTGCACCAGTTGTATCTGGCTCACCCGCAGTGCTCCACCCATGGCCAGCCCCCGGTACCAGGCAAAGAACCCTGCCCACATCGAGAACACCCCCACGTAGCCCAATGCCAACCAGCTGCTGGTGCGTACGGCGTGGTCCGGCCAGGTCATGAGTGCGCCGGGCACGGTCAGAGGAAGGGCCAGAACGCATACCCAGCAGATCACCCGCTCGGCCCCCAGGCTGGGCGTGACCTGTGCTCCATACACATAGCCCAGCGCCGCCGACACGATAGCGCCCAGCAAGAGCAGATCGGCCCACTCCAGCCCGAAGCCACCACTGTGCTGGTAGGCGCGCATCAGCGCAAAGCCCACCACCAGCAAGCTGCCCAGCACGGCGCAGACCCAGAATGCAGTGCGGGCCCGCTGGTGCAGTACCACGGCAGCCACCACGGCGGTTGCCAATGGCAGCAGGGCGGTAAACACGGCCGCATGCCCCGAACTCACCTGCCGTAGCGCCAATGCCAGCAGCAAGGGAAAACCTATGGCGTTGCCCAACATGGCGTAAAGCAGCGGCTTGCGTTGCGCCCTGGTTGGGCGGGGGGAGCGGGTGAGTCGCAAGAAAACGATGGACAAGGCGCCCGCCAGTGCCGCCCGCGCGAACGTGATGAACCATGGGGAGAGTTGCGGGTCGCTCGCCGGACCTGCCGCCAGGCGCGTCATGGGCAGGGTGATGGCAAAGATGGTCACCCCGAGCAGTCCCAGCCACATTCCAATGTTTTCGTGGTGCGAGTTGCGGTGCGTGGAATTCATAGCTTTGCCATCCAGGCGGCGGTGACTACCAGTACCAGTGCCATCGCACGGTTGAACCAGCGCAGGCGCTGTGCCGTCGACACGCCGTCAACCACCGGACCCGAGAGCCAGGCCCGCAAGAGCGACCCCATTACGGCGTAAAGCAGGTTGCTGAAAAACCCAAAGGCCAACATCAAGGGCAAAAGCACCGCAAAGCGCGCCAGCGCATCTTCGCGCCCGGCCATCCAGCCACCCATCACGGTCAGGGCCAGCATCCAGGCCTTGATATTGAGGAATTGCAGCGCCACGCCCTGCCAGAAAGTCACCTGCAGGCGGCTGGCGTCAGCCTGCGCCAGCGCGCCGCTGCGGGCCAACTTGGATGCCAGCCACAGCAAGTACGCAATGCCCGCCCACTGAATAGTGCTGCGCAGCAAGGGGATGGCCACGACCAAAGCACCCAGACCGCCCGCACACAAGCTAAACAGCAGTCCCCAGCCCACTGGCACCGCCACCACAAAGCGCAGGGCGCGCCTGAGA
>CAJBMJ010000474.1 GCA_903954045.1 uncultured beta proteobacterium
GGCAAATACGTCATTGGCCGGTACTGCCCTGTAGCCAGCGCGCTGGACTGCATCCATCCATCCCGAGGGCCGAACCTGGCTGGCGGACCAAACCACTTTGGCACGTTGGGCCGCTGCGCTGACCTGGACCTGCACAACGCCAGGCACTTTGGAAATGGCATCTTCAATTGTGAGAGAGCAGGCAGCACAGTGCATGCCCTCAATAACAACGCTGGATTCCCAGCAATCCGCGCCGCGACTGTCGGGGCGGCTAAATGAGCCCCACTCTTGGGGATCATCCAGCAAACGCAGAACTTCACTGCTGTGAGGTTTCAAATCCGCCAAATTTGACTCTCCGCTTTGAGCGTCAGCGACATTGGACTCCAAAGTGGATGCTCTAACGGGAGGATCGAGGGCTGCGATTGGCATTGGAGCGAGTGTGCCTTTTAGTTACGCAAGAATACTTGATTCAAATCAAGACTGAAGGTCTTCGCAGGTTTAACCTTGGTGGCCTGTAACCTGAAGGAGAACTCTTATATGTACCAACGCATTCTGGTCGCCACCGACGGCTCCAAACTTTCAAAAAAGGCAGTTAGCAGCGCAATCGACTTAGCGGCCGTTTGTGGGGCCGAGTTGGTGGCGTTGAAGGTGGTGCCGCGCTATCCGCAAAGCTACTTTGAGGGGGGTATCGCCCTTGAAAACAACGAAGTTCAGGCAGTTGAGCAACGTTGGGCCGACGAAGGTCAAGCTGTGGTTGACGCTGTAAAAAAAGCAGCCGATGCCAAGGGTGTCAAATCAAAGGCGGTAGTGGTTAAGTCTGATGTGGTATCAGACGCACTACTTGCCGCAGCGAAAAAACACCAATGTGACTTGATTGTGATGGCTTCACACGGCCGCAAGGGCATTAAGCGCTTGCTGCTAGGAAGCGAGACACAGCATGTACTGACCCACTCGTCGATTCCCGTATTGGTACTGAGGTAGTGCCCAAACGCTACGCGCCTATGCCGTTTCCGTGAATTGCAATCTGACTGCAAGGATTTGGTCCCAAACTTTCAGAAATGCATTGATGCAATCCGGGTCAAAATGGGTACCTGATCCGGCTTTGAGAAAATCGACTGCGGCTTCCAGGGTCCAGGCTTTTTTGTAGGGACGCTCCGACGTGAGTGCATCAAACACATCAGCAACTGCAACGATTCGACTAAAAATTGGAATTTCTGTACCTTTGAGGCCAGAGGGGTAGCCTGATCCATCGAACTTTTCGTGATGGCCCAAAGCGATATCAGCACCCGCCTGAAGAACCCGCGAGGCACTGCCTTCGAGAAGCTCATGCCCTATCTGGGCATGGCGTTTCATGATCTCGAACTCCTCTGGCTCTAGTCGGCCAGGCTTGAGCAGGATCCTGTCAGCTATTCCGACCTTGCCAATATCGTGCATGGGAGCTGCCTCCAGAAGGAGGTCCTGTTCTTCTATGGGGAGCCCCAACTCCCGGGCAATCAGCTGTGAGAAGTGGGCCATGCGCAGAATATGGGCGCCGGTCTCGGGATCCCGAAATTCCGCGGCCTTAGAAAGGCGAATGACGGTCTCGCGCTCGCGTTCCACAATTTTGCGCGTTGCTTTTCTGACCTCATCTGCAAGCCAATCCGCATGACTTGCCAACTTTTTGCGTGCATCGTTAAGCGTGAGCATATTCTTGGCACGTGCCAGAAACTCAACTTTGTCAACAGGTTTGGTGAGGAAGTCATTGGCGCCCATATCCAATGCGCGATAACGAATCTGCTTTTGGTCGTTTGCAGTGATCATGAGCACTGGAGAGACCTCGCGCCCCGGCATTTCCCGCATCAGGCGAATGAACTCCAGACCATCAATCTCGGGCATCATGTAATCAACAATAACCAGATCAGGGACGTTGCCTTCAACCCAGGTTAGAGCTTCACGCGGGTCGGAGAAACTGTGGGATTCACAGTCTTCGAGTTTTTTAACCAGCGCAGCGAAAAGTATCAGATTGATTTCTGTATCGTCTACGATCAATACTTGTTGTGCCACTTCCGTTGTACCTTTTGATGGGGTGCCCTATCTTAGCCGTCAAGCGGTCATTCCTGCTCCCAAGGCCAGCAGAAGTTTTTCCACTTCCATGGTAAGAGGGTCTATGCGTTTGGCGATCTCCGGTCCATCGGATTTGGGGGCTAAGGCCTCGATCTGACTTGCCAATTCGCTGGCTGGCCGGGCACCGAACATTGAAAGTGTGCCCTTTAACGCGTGGGCGGTGTGCAATATCGACTTGTAGTCCCCTTGGCTGAGCCCGCTTCGCATTTTTTCCAGATCTTCAGGCCATTGATCGATGAAAGCCTGCGAAATAATGTCCCGAATCTCCTGATCCATAGCCTGCAGACCTGCATGGTAGTCAAAACTGGACGCTGCAGGTGGTTTTGCAGGCACTACACTGGCGGCTAAAGAAGCGGCGTTGGCGCTGTGAATCTGCTGGGAGTAACGCTGCAGCATGGACTGCAGCTCTGGCGCTTTAATGGGTTTGGAAAGGTAATCATCCATACCCGCCGCGATGCAGCGATCACGATCAGACTCCATGGCATTGGCCGTCATGGCAATGATCGGAGTGCGGTGCCCACTCTCACTGGCACGAATACGGCCCGTAGCTTCCAGACCATCCATTGCGGGCATCATCATGTCCATCAAAATGACATCGAAGTTTCGCTTGGCCAGCACATCTAGCGCCAGTTGCCCATTGCCTGCCACAGTGACATGATGCCCCCAACGCTCCAGCAGGGCAACCGCAAGTTTTTGATTGATTGCATGGTCTTCCACCAGCAGCACTTCCATCCCCAACTGCACATCCTTAGCGGAATGCCGTGTCACGGTAGCCTGAGGCGCCTGCAGCAACTCCAACTGCAGCACCCGTGCCATCACCTGCAATAGTTCTTCACGGGAGATGGGCTTGGAAACATATCCCGCGATACCTGCCTCCTTGGAGCGCTGCGCATCCCCTTTCAGGCCCGCAGAAGACAGCATGATCATGGGCAAGTCATCACCCATAGGGAGCTTGGCAATACGCTCAGCCACGGCAAAACCGTCCAACTCCGGCATTTGTCCGTCCAGCAAAACCAGGTCGCATTGCGCACCGGAGGAAATCCAGTTGATGGCATCCGCGCCGGAAGGCACATCGTGCACATGTATGCCAAAAAACTCCAGACCGCGCACCAACACTATGCGGTTGACGGCGTTGTCGTCAACCACAAGCACCCGCAAGTCTTTGAAATTAATGGCGGGCAATGGTTGATGCACCTCCGACGCATCGACTTCCAGGCTTACGGTGAAGTGGAACACGCTGCCCTGCCCCAACACGCTCTCGACCCAGATGCGGCCTCCCATAGCTTCAACCAACCGAGAGCAGATGGTGAGACCCAGCCCAGTACCACCAAATTTCCGGGTGATGGAACTATCTTCCTGGGAAAAGGCTTCAAAGATGGAGCCCAGTTTGTCCGCAGGGATACCGATTCCGGAGTCACTCACAGCCAAGTGCAACAGCGGAACACCCTTTTCGCTCTGGTCCCTGGTGGCACGCAATACCACTTCACCATTGCTGGTAAATTTAAGGGCGTTGCCAATGAGATTGACCAGTATTTGACGCAGCCTGCCAGGGTCTCCCACCAGGGCCATGGGCACATCAGGGGAAATGTCACAAATAAGTTCCAACCCCTTGTCATGGGCCCGCATGGCAAGCGTTTTGAGGGTCTCATCAATCGTGCGTCCCAAATGGAAGGGAATATGCTCGATAAGCAGCTTGCCCGCTTCTATTTTTGAGAAATCAAGAATGTCATTGATCACCCGCAAGAGCGCGTCAGCGGACGATTTGACTATGTTGACATACTCGCTTTGCTCACCGTCCAGTGTCGTGTCAAGCAGCAAATCGGTCATGCCGATCACACCGTTCATGGGTGTGCGTATTTCGTGGCTCATATTGGCCAGAAAATCCGATTTGGCGCGGCTGGCCGCCTCTGCTTCTTCTTTGGCTTTTTTCAATTCTTCGGAAATGAGCTTCGCCGTCGAAACATCTGTGAGGTAACCGTTCCAGACCGAGCTGCCTGATTCGAGCAAACGTGGATGGGCTTCACCATGAACCCAGGCCGTTTGCTGGGTTTGTTTGTTGACCATCCGAAAGTCCAACGACCACATTTGGTTGGATGTGTGCGCCTGCGTAAGGGCATCCGCCACCAGGGTAACGTCATCCGTGTGCACATGGCGTAAAAAGGAGATGGCATCCGTTTTGTATTCGTCAGGGTACACACCACTCATGGCTTCGATGGCATGGCTGACAAAGGAGATCGAGAAAATGCCCTGACGAGAAACGTCATACTGGAACACAGCGACCGGAATGTTCTCGGTGACTTCACGCAACCGAGCGTCTGCCTCCTTGATGTCGGTAACGTCAAGCCAAATTCCAGTGAACACGACCGCACCATCGGCGTTTAATTCGGCCTCTGGGATCATTTCTGTACGCATCCATCGCACGGTCAGATCCGGAAGTCGGATGCGGTATTCGGCACTCCAAGCCTGACGCTGCTGAACTGCATCGGCCAACATGCCGCGAATCCTGGAGGCCTCCTCGGGCAGAATTTGCTGCGGGATTAAATCGGCATCCTGAAGCACCTGGTCCACTGAAAGACCACGAATGGCTTTGACACGGTCGCTGACGAAGGTGTATTTGGGACCCGCAGGGCCAATGGCGCACTGGAATACAACGCCAGGTACAGTATTGGTGATGTGGCGCAAGCGGGCCTCTGCCGCCTTGATGGTGTTCTCCATCCGCTTGCGCTCGGTGATATCGGTGCGAATGCCAATGAACATGGAAGGTTTGCCAACTTCGTCTCGCAGCGGAACGATGGTCGCGCTGACCCAGTAGAGCATGCCGCTTTTTTTTCTATTGCAAATTTCACCGTGCCAGACCTCGCCAGCCACGATGGTGCTCCACATGTTGACAAAGAACTCCTTCGGATGGGTACCGGAGTTGATCATGCGGTGGTTCTGCCCCAGCAACTCCGCACGCGTGAATCCACTAATTTCACACATCTTGTCGTTGGCGTAAATCATGTTGCCACGGATATCGGTGGTGCTGACAATGGCGTGCTGGTCCAGTGCAAACTTTTGGTGCGCGAGATCCGTGAGAGCAGCCTGTAAATCTTTCTGACTCTCTTCTCTTTGACGAAACAGCATGCTCATCAGCGCCGACAGACTCTCCAGGTTGTCGTCAATGAGAGCCGGCTGGTCGAAATCAACAAACTCCATCAGACCGACCGCCGTGCTTCGCAGCGACTCTATGGCCCGGGTGCGACTGGCCAGTTCCTCACGCAACTTGGTGTTACTCTGCGAGAGCTCTACCGAACTTAACTCCAGGCTCCGCGTTTTCAGGTCCAGGTCACGATCATTCTGCTGGTAGGCCTCGTCCACACGCAGGAAAAAGCCCTGCAAGCCTTTGAGCACAGCGGCCGTTTGCTCAGAAGCAGTGCCGGTGGTACCAAGCTGTTCGCACTCCTGGAAGACGGCTTCAAGTTTCTCGGGATCTACTCCCAATAGACGTTTTACCTGCCTGGCGAGTAATTTGTGCATGAATCAAAGGAGGCACAAGGCCGCCTCAGGAAGCTTCCGAAAGGTAGGTAATGGTCATGGTTTGGTTGTGAAGCTTGCAGTCGCTACCGCTGACAAAGGGACTGATCTCTCCGTAAGAATAGAACCCGGTGAGGGTCGCATTCTGTCCAAACACATCGGCAACGGCTTCCACTTCCTCGTCTACCCGACCACCCATCACCAGTTTTCTACCCACACAACTCACCAGCAGTGCAAGGCCTTCATTGGAGTTGGACAGCATTTTCTTGGCAGCCTGGGCTGCGGCCTCTGCGCCATCCACCAGCGCGTCGGTGTTGGCATGCATCAACTTGAGGTAGCCATCTGCCTCAAGGTCCCCCGCCAGCGTGAGGCTTCCGGCTGCTTCATCCACCCCCAAAATCGTGCGGATCAGCCCCAGCTCATTGTGATCGCTTCCCAACATAGCAAAAGGAAACAACAGTCCCGAAGCAGGAAGACCTTTGACATGCTCACCCAGGTAGCGCTTGTAAACCTCAAGAGCGGGCTCCCCGTCGAGTTCGTACAGCACGTTGTGGACACACCGCGTAACTTTGCGCGCAGGGCCAAAAGGAGACCAACCACCAAAAGATCCATGCGCAAAGGTCAGCTCGTCACCGTACAAACCGACACACACCAATCGGTCATTGCTGACGCCCTGGTCGTCAAGCGTCCAGGTCTGGGCAAATGCACCTCCATCACCGGCGAGACCACCGGTGATGGGTATATTCTTGCCAACCACTTCTGTCATGCCAAGCAACATGGCACTGCCATTGATCTGAACACCCTGGCCAAATATCAAAACAGCTTTCAAACCCTCAGCAGGGAGGCCCGCAGCCAGCCGGCGACCCGCATCCATGGAGTCGTCCATGCCTTGCAGAACGGTGCTGAACTGCTTGACCTGGGTTTTTTCAAATGCCACGGCAGTAAGTACAAGGGAGTCATCCGTGACGCCATCAGCAGAAATTTCTCCTGCAGTGGAGCACCCTACACGATGTGCACCCGGAAATGCCTGCCCAATGGCATCCGCGCTACCCTTGAGAGCAGACACAGAGCCAAATGCGATGACCAATTGCGGATTAAGGGCAGAAAGTGAGGCAAAGTCCGACATATCGGGACTAGATTTGCGCAGAGAAAGTTGGGACACTCGCATTTTGTTGCTCCTGCTGGTTTGGTTATTTGTCTCAGAATAATACGCGCTTATTGGCAAAACCCTCACGCTCAGGCTGAAGGTTTTTGGTATTCGGTCACTTCCGTCCGGTCAAAAACCGAACAAAATCAACTGGTTAGCGTCGGGTGGTAGTTCAGTTTTGTAGTCATCGGTCTGCAAGGCGCATGAAATCAGGGTTTTTTCGAAAACCGACACCGACAAAATCTGTA
>CAJBMJ010000475.1 GCA_903954045.1 uncultured beta proteobacterium
CATGGCGCAAGCTCAGAATCCGATAGCGCTGGATGTGCAGACGATGCCGCCTGAAGTTGCCAACGCCCATCCAAGGATTTTGCGTCTGGACGGCATGCGGATTCTGGTGGTGGAAGACAACGCGATCAATCAGCAGGTAGCACAGGAACTTCTGGAAAACGAGGGAGCGGCTGTGTCGCTGGCCAGCGACGGGCAGCAGGGTGTGAGGGCTGTTTTGGAAGCCAAGCCACAGTTTGATGTGGTGCTCATGGACCTGCAAATGCCAGTGATGGACGGTATCTCCGCAACACGGGCACTGCGCGAGCACCCCCATCTGACAAGTTTGCCCATCGTCGCCATGACCGCCAATGTGATGGTCACGGACCGGGAAGCTTGCCTGGCGGCGGGAATGAACGACCACGTTGGCAAGCCGTTTGACATCCAGGCACTGGTGCAAACCTTGGTGGACCAGACGAACTGGACACCCCGCGCCAAGGTGGGGCCCATCGGGGAGCAGGGCGCCGTTGCCACTTTGGCGGGATCCGACAGTACTTTGATGCAGCATGTCTGGCCAGCCGAGGTCAATGTAACTGCAGCCTTGGCACGAATGGGTGGCAATGTGGGCTTGTTTCAACGGTCGATGAGGGCTTTTGTGCGGGATGCACAGTCCATGCCGGAGCGGGTGCGCGAGTTGCAGGCCTCTGGCCTCTTGTCCGATGCCCGGCGTGAACTGCATGCCTTCAAGGGTTTGTGCGCCACACTCGGAGTTTCCGATCTGTCCGAGCTGGCAGCAACAGCCGAAAAACAGGTAGTACAAGCCCATCTGTCAGGCGACTTCGCACAGACGTTTGAAAAACTCTGTTCGGAAAACGCCCGTATCCTGCCCTTGCTGGAGGATATTGCCCGGCGCATGGACCCCCAAGCACTTTCGGCCACTCAAGACCCCGCTGCGTCAACCTCGGGTGTGAAGCACCCCCAACTTGGAGAGCAATTAAAGGCGCTTTTAAGCGTACTCAAGGACAACGATATGGTCGCCATGGAGTTGCACGCCGGTCTGCAAAACGACCTTGTGGAGGTTTGGGGTGAGACTGCCGACCCGTTGAACCTGGCCATGGCGGAGCTGGAGTTTGCTGCTGCTGCGGTAGAGTGTGAAGTTTTATTGCAACAAATGAATTGAAATTGAGATCCCATGACCCAGACCCGACCCCTTAAAGTACTGGTAGCGGAGGACAACATCATCAACCAGCGGCTTGCCGTAGGCATGCTGCATGAACTAGGGCACACCGGTGTAGTGGTGGGTGACGGCGAGAAGGCCCTGAAATGCCTCGCCAAGCTCAAGTTTGATGTAGTGCTGATGGACGTGATGATGCCCAACATGGACGGAGTCGAGGCGCTCAAAACGATCAGAGAGCAGGAGCAGGCGCAGGGTGGACACCTCCCGGTGATCATGGCCACAGCCCATACCGAGCCCGGCGATGCAGCAAGATTCAAGCGTGCGGGTGCCGATGGCTACGTTGCCAAACCGCTGGAATTGAATGCTTTGTCGGCCGAATTGCGGCGAGTCATTACCGTCTAAATTCATTCATAATCGATTTATCATCCGTCCACGGGGTTTAAGCTGATTTACGGAGTTATTTTTAATTTATGAGTTCGCAGTTGTCACCAAACAAGATCGGAGCCTGGCTTCGACCCGCGGCGGCGCTCATGCAGCGGTTGCGCATGCCCGTCAAGTTGGCCACCATGTCTTTGTTGCTAATTGTTCCTCTGGTAGCGGTGACAATTGCGCAGGTCAATCGGCTGACACAGGACTATCGGACTGCGCAAAAAGAGGCGCTAGGTGCGCAGGCAGTGTCGCTGGTGACAGGGATCGTCACCGAAGTCCAGCATCACCGGGTAGAGTCGATGTTATCGACGCAGCCTGAGTTTGAAAAGTCTCGGGCTGCCACCAACACCGCCCTGGGCGCATCGCTGGTAAAAATGGATGCGATGGTGAATGAGCAGCCGGTGCTGCAACTTTCGTCTGTGTGGAACAGTTTGCGTGGTGAACTGCAAGGTCTGGTGGCCGCCGGTACCAATGGCGAGGTGCCAGTAGCCCGGTATGCCAAGCTTGTACAGGATTTGCGCAAGTTGAGTGCCTATGCGGCTGAGACTTCCACTTTGGTGCTAGATCCCAAGGGTGATACCTACTTTTTGCAGGCCGTGATGGCGGAACATACCATTCCGTGGTTGGAGACCATCAGCAGCATGCGTGCCTTTGCTGCCATCTGGATGGGACAAACGGGTGACAAAGCGTCTTTCAATCAAAACCTGGGCATCCTGGCAGAGCAGCTAGACCGTCGGACGGACGCAATGACGGAGCACTTCGATGCGTTTTTGCGAACCAAGACGGGAGATCTTCCCAAAGACGCATTGGTGGCAACAGATGCTGCCAGGGGCTTTGCCAAGGCAGCCCTGGAGCGCCTGGGACAGGAGCCTGATGCCAAGGCTATTGCTAGTCTTTTCGAAATAGGTGGCAAAGCCATCGAGAGTGCTCGCACTGTCCAAGAGCAGGTGGCAGAAATGTTGATTGGCCGCCTACACGCTCGACAGAAAGCGGCTCTGTCTGAAGCGATTGCCCTGGGCGGCCTGGCTGCCGTGGGCATTCTGCTGATGCTCTATCTGGTCTTGGGCTTTTCTGCGGCGACCATGAACAGCATAAATATCCTGCATTTGGCCTTGCAGGAAGGCACCAAAGGCAATCTGGCAACCCATGTGGAAGTACCAGGCAAAGACGAAATCGCCCAGATCAGCCTTGAATTTGAAGCCATGCTCAAGGTGCTGTCGAG
>CAJBMJ010000476.1 GCA_903954045.1 uncultured beta proteobacterium
ATTGGCGAGATGATGAAGGAAGGCTGGCCGTTTTTGGTGATGCTGCTGGCCCTGCTGCTGGCAATGACCTTCTTCCCGCAGATCGTTCTGTGGTTGCCACAGACCATGGGGTACCGGACGGGGTAACTGCCATCACAAAGTGCCACTAACCGCATCCGCTTCCGCCTCCGGCCACAGCCGCGGAAACAAAAACCGCAAGGCATGCTGGGGCAGGCCAAAGCGCACCCGGCCTTGCGGCGAGTCTGACTTGAGCAAACCGCGCTTCACCAGCGCCCCCAGTGCATCAGTGGCCGCCCGGTCGCTCATGCCCAGCATGGCCTTGAAGTCGCCACGTGCCATTTCATCGCCACTTAAAAACAGATAGTGCAAACCCCGCAGCGACTCCTGCCGCACGCCAGACTTTTCTACCGTGGCCTCAAACACCAAGCATGCCTCCAGTCGGGGCATCAATGTTTGAAAGTCCAGCATGCTGGCCATGAAACTCACCTGATCCAGACACACCTCGAGCACATAGCCTGCCCAAGCGATCAAGGCCTGCTGACTCAGGTTGCCGCGCCCATCCAGGTCGCCACGGCGCAGGCTGTCGGCGTCGGCCAGCAGCGCGTAATAGCGATCCGTGCTGCGGGCAAAACCCCGCAATGGCGACCACAAGCCACCGGTATAGCCCAACGCGCTCAACAGCGTATGGGTGTGCAGCCGCATAACCCGCCCGTTGCCATCGATGAACGGGTGAACCCACCCCAGCCGCTGATGCGCACATGCCAGGGCCACCAGCGCGGCCTCGCCCCGGCGCACACCGCCGTAATAGCTGGCCCAGCGCTGCAAAAACGTCGGCACGCTAGCGAAAGCTGGCGGCACATGCTCGCCCACCCGCACCTCGCGCAAGCGCAACTGCCCCGGCACGATCGGCTCGCCCTCGTCGGTCAGCAGGTCCTCTGCGGGCAACCTGCCAAACAACTCCTGGTGTATCCCCTGCACTGCATCTGTGGAATAAAGCGCATGGGCCGCATCGCCAATCGTATAGCGCTGCTCCAGGGCCACCTCCGCCTCAATGTGCGCCACGGCCAAACGCTGTTTGGCGGCCAGCTTGGTGTCTTTGGAAAAGTCTTTGCGCAGCGCCTGATCGATCTCATGCGGGCGGGTGTGCTGGCCCTCAATGCGGTTGGTGTAGTACGAGTTCATGCTGCGCAGCAAGGTGCGCAGCTCGGGCGGCACACGCGTGCCCGCCAACAACGTGGCAGCGCGAGACAGGTCATGCGCCTTGGAGAGCAACGGCTCCAGGCGGGCATCCGCAGGCAGCAGTGGCTCAAACTGATGGTGTTCGGTATACATACCACCATTTTGCCAAGTTATGAACCTTTGTAAATATCTGATTTATAAGGATTTTTTACAATTTATTAAAAGACTTTTGCCAAGATTATTGCGAACTTCTATGCAAAGTGCAGGCAGCGACCCCACAGATACATGCGGTTCGCCCGGCGGAAAGCGGATGTCCAGCTCGGGAGTGGTGTATTCGCTGTCCTTGAGATCGGAGTTGGCACGCAGGCTGTCTGCGGCACGCCAGAGGTCGGCTTCCAGCTATTTGAGCTGGTCTTTGTTCATCGTTTGATGATAGCGGCACCGTCTGCAACGGTAGCGCGCGCCGACTATGGCACCACTGCCAGAAGAATTGAGCGCAAAAACCGCAAGCTCAGGCCAAACGGTTCAGACCCCGGCCAGAGATCTCAGGCCTGACGGATCCACCAGATTGACCGTGCGCCCCGAGCCACTGATCAGGCTGCGTTCGCGTAAATGCCGCAATACCCGCGACAAAGTTTCGGGCGCAATACCCAGTTGCGCGGCAATCAGGCGTTTGCGTAGTTGCAACTGCACAGAACAAACACCTTTGTCGCTATTTTGTGCATGGCGTAGCAGCCATTCGGCACACCGCGCTTCGGCGTCCTTGGCCAAGCGGCTCACGGCCAGTTCGGTTTGCTGTCTATGGGCTCGTGCTACGTCTGCCAGAACGGCGTGGGCTGCAGGCGAACCGCCAGTCAGTGCCTGGCGAAATTCTTCCAGGGGAACACGTCGCAACACAACGTCGGTTTCTGCCACGGCGTCTACCGCATTGGGCAAATTCAGCACCGCTGCATTGGCCTCTAGCCAGGCAGGGCCCTCCAACACTCCCAATTGGTGCTCCAAAGCGCAATCCGTTTGAGCTCCTTCTGCCGCAGGTCCAACACAGGCAATCCCCAGAGCCACCCGCCCCGATTCAATGTAGATCGCAGCATCGGCCGCCACCGAACGGCGCAACAGCACGGTGCCAGCCGCCAAGGATTGGGCAGAGTGCGACAAAAAGAGCGTGGATGGATTCTCAAACATGTCCGCGACTTTGCCGTGGGTGCTCCACTGCAACATTGAGGAAAATCAAACATCTCTGAATCAGTACCTGGCGGGGCCTTCCCCCAAGAGCGCCGCTGCGCAGGCTCGTTTTTCCCATTTTTCACAATTCAGGCAAAATTGGGTTGCGTTTGACAACGCTCCAGCACAGCCCGGGATGCTCGGCAACGTGGTGCTCGCCTCCATTGGTCCGTAGTGGCCCATTGGCGGGATTCGGCCTCGACATTGGTGACTTGCACAAAACAGTTGTTGCAGGCTGTACTAGCCATTTTGTCGAGGACTTGCCTATGCGCACCCTGCTGATCCATAACGCCCACACCATTGCCACTATGGATGATGCTTCGCGCGAACTGCGCAATGCGTCAATCTTCGTGCGGGGAAACCGCATCGAGTTCATTGGTGAAACGAAAGATTTACCAGCGCAAGCACTTGCGGCGGACGAAACCATTGACGCCCGCCAGCATCTGGTGACCGCCGGTCTGGTCAATACCCACCACCACATGTACCAGTCGCTGACGCGGGCAATACCTGCGGTCCAGAATGCGGAACTGTTCGGCTGGCTGCGCGGTCTTTACCCCCTGTGGGCCGGTTTAAATCCGGAAATGGTCCAGGTCAGCACCCAGGTGGCGATGGCTGAACTGCTCATGAGCGGATGCACCACCAGCAGCGACCATCTGTATATCTACCCTAACGGGGTGCGTCTGGACGACACCATTGCAGCGGCAGAAGAAATCGGTATGCGCTTTGTGGCCTCCCGGGGCAGCATGAGCGTCGGGCAAAGCCAGGGTGGCCTGCCACCCGACAGCGTGGTTGAAGACGAAAGTGCCATTCTCAAGGACACCCAAAGGCTGATAGAGCGCTACCACGACGCCAAATTTGGCAGCATGCTCAATGTGGCCGTGGCGCCCTGCTCACCGTTTAGCGTGAGCCGTGACTTGATGCGCGAGTCTGCCTTACTGGCGCGCCAGTTTGGTGTCCGTATGCACACCCACCTGGCAGAGAACGACCACGACCTGGCCTATTCCCAGGAAAAATTCAACTGCACGCCCACGCAATATGCGCAGGATCTGGGCTGGCTCGGGCACGATGTCTGGCACGCCCACTGCGTGAAACTCGACGCAGAAGGAATCCGTCTTTTTGCCGCCACACGAACCGGCGTGGCGCACTGCCCTTGCAGCAATATGCGTTTGGCCAGCGGCATTGCACCCATTCGCAAGATGCTCGATGCAGGCGTACCGGTGGGCCTGGGCGTGGACGGGAGCGCCAGCAATGATGCCGCCCATATGGTGAACGAGGCCCGGCAAGCGCTGTTGCTGGCCCGTGTGGGCCGCGCCATGCAACCTCCCGAAGAACGAAACGGTCGCACCTTCTTTGGTTGCGATCTGGGCCCGGCCGAGATGACTGCCCGTGACGCATTGCGCATCGCAACACGGGGGGGGGCTAGCGTTTTGGGACGAAGCGACATTGGCCACCTGGCAGTAGGCATGTGTGCAGATCTGGCCTTGTTCGATCTCTCCACACTCGGCTTTGCTGGCGGCGCAGTACACGACCCGATAGGCAGTCTGCTGCTATGCGCAAGCCCCATGGCCGCCTACACCGTGGTCAATGGCCAGGTGGTGGTGCGTGAAGGGCAACTGGCCACGCTGGAGCTCGGGCCATTGATTGAGCGCCACAACACACTGGCATTGCAGCTCGCCCAAGCGAACTGAAACACCAGCAAGCAAGTCAGTTTGTAGGCGCCCCGGCCTCAAACCAGCGCTTGATCAGGTTGCGTTCTGCCTCTGTGATGTTGGTTGCGTTGTTCAGCGGCATGGCTTTGGCCACCACAACCTGCTGGTACATGTTTTGCGCGTGGGTGGCCACGCCTTGTGCAGAGTCCAGCCTGACACCTTTTTGCTGAACTACATTGCCGTGGCACATGTAACAGCGGGCCTCGAGCACCGACTTCACTTGCGAAAAGGTCGGAACACTCGCAGCCGCATCAGACTGCGCCACGGGTGCCGGGCGCAACCAGATCAGAACGCC
>CAJBMJ010000477.1 GCA_903954045.1 uncultured beta proteobacterium
AGCGCAGTTGATGACACTGTTTGCCTTGTCCAATTTGTGGATGATGCGCGGAAAATTGATGGAGGCGAAGGGATGAGTACGCCTGCAAACAGGGCGAAGGCGCTAGAAAGCACGAAAACGGCCCAATGGGGCGCAAAAAACGGCGCGACTTCGCAGGATTTCTCGTGAAATCTCACTATTTGAAAATTAGCCGGCCGCTACTCCATTTAGTGAGCGGTTATTCAGAGCATCCTTAAGCACTAGGCGTAGCCCTGCGGATTGCTGCTTTGCCAGCGCCAGGCATCCGCGCACATCGTGGCCAGGTCGCGGGTCGCGCGCCAGCCCAAAAGCTGCTGCGCCAACGCTGGCGCGGCGTAGCAAGACGCAATGTCACCCGGCCGGCGGGCCTGAATTTGGTAAGGCACCTGGCGCCCACTGGCCTGCTCAAAAGCCCGCACCATATCAAGCACGCTATAGCCGGTGCCCGTGCCCAGGTTGATGGCGGTGCACTGCCCTGCCCCGCTGCCTTGCAGCGTGTTGAGGGCGCAAAGGTGCCCCAAGGCAAGATCTACCACGTGAATGTAGTCGCGCACCCCGGTGCCGTCAGGGGTGTCGTAGTCGTTGCCCCACACGTTCAAAAACTCGCGCCGCCCTACTGCCACCTGTGCAACAAAGGGCAGCAGGTTATTGGGCACACCCTGTGGGTCTTCGCCAATCAGGCTGCTTTGATGCGCCCCTACCGGGTTGAAGTAACGCAAAACACCAAATCGCCAGGACGCATCTGCCACAAAGGCATCGCGCAGCATGTCTTCCACCATCAGCTTGGAGCGGCCATAGGGATTGGTGGCAGACAGGGGGTGGTCTTCGGTGAGCGGCAGGCGCTGCGGGTCGCCATAGACAGTGGCCGACGAGCTAAAGACAAGCGTCTTTACGCCACAGCTCTGCATGGCCTCAAGCAGGCGCAGGGTACCCACCACATTGTTGTCAAAGTACCGCAGCGGCAGCTGCACTGACTCGCCCACCGCCTTCAGGCCGGCAAAGTGAATCACCGCACTGGCACCGCTGCTGCGCAGGGCCCCTTCCAGGGTCGCACGGTCGCGCACATCGCCCTGCACGTGATTGATAGTCTTGCCGGTGATGCGCTCCACCCGGTTGAGTGACTCCGGCTTGCTGTTGCAGTAGTTGTCCAGCACCGTCACGTTGTAGCCCGCGTTGAGCAGCTCTACGCAGGTATGCGAGCCAATATAGCCCGCCCCGCCCGTGACCAGAATCTTGTTGTTTGCTTGCACAGCGCCCTCCCAGGCAGAAAAGTCCATGTTTTGAGGCGGGATAAAATTCCCAGGCTAAGTCTAACAATAAGGGAGGGCTTTCATGCTTCTACAAAAGTCCGTCGCACCGGCAATTCTGCTGTATCTGGGCTGCGCTCTGGGTATGGGTGTCCATGCACAGATGGCCAACAGCCCGTTTGCCAATTCTGGCGCCGCACCTAGCCCCTACGGAACGTCCTTTCGCACTCTCAATAGCGTACGCCCCGAATGGTGGACCGACTTCAGCTATGTACCTGAACGGCTTGAGGGCGCCCTTCACCTGCGCGTAGGTGGAGCAGGCAGCTACAACGGCAAGCCTTCAGGCGGCCGGCCCAACTGCGACATGGCGATGCTCTACGCGGCCAAGGCCAACGCGCCGCTTAGTGCCGCAGAGATGGAATACTGCGCGCTACAAGAGTTTGAAATATTCAAAGGGCTCAGTGACAAGGGCCTGGGCAGCACTGACAACCGCAACATCAACGACAGCTTTGTTCGGCGCGACACGGTGGCGCAGTTTTCTGAAAACATCAAAAAACGCATAGAACTGTTTCGCAAAAACAGCCTGTACTACATCCGTGCTGCTTCTGTGCAGTTTGACCCTTTTGACGTCAAACAAGGCAGCCTGGGCGTGCGCGTGAACTGGACGCAAAGCACCATCCCCTTTGACCCCAAGGCCAACCGCCCGGACCCCATCACCTACAAGTTTGACGAGCCCCGGTTTCGCAAAGACGAAGACCGGTGGTGGGCAATCCGCATACCTGGCGACGAGAAAACCGGTCGCGAGCTAGAAACCGCACGCGTCAAGGAGCGGTTTTTCACCGCGCAGAACTACATTATTTTTGAGGTGACCGGCGCAAGCGAAGCCAAAGAATGGAACGGCATTACGCGCTACATCAAGGTACGAATCAAGCGATTTGCGGTGCCCTACACGGCAGAAGACGGCAGACCGGTCTACACCGGCGTTACCAACTGAACCCAACAACCCGTCTTCGCTCGCAGAGCAGGGCTGGGCTGGGAGAAACCGGGCTTACTCTTCTGCGTCAGCCATTGCCGGGGCTACCAGCAGGCCTACTGCGAGAGAGACTGCACACCATGCCAAAACGATGGTCATGTTGAATTCCAAAGGTTAAATAACCCCCTGCTTACCAACGATCGGCTAAGTCCGGTGCTAAAGCACTCTGTCTGGCTTGCCTGTACTCTTGTTCAATTGATGTTAATGCATGCAGCAGATCACCAATCTACGGATAAACCCTGTACTTTGGTACCAATTGTGGGCTTTGGTTTGGCTTCGTTTGGTAATTTTGACCCATGCTAGCCACGGTCCAGGGTCCCCCGTTGGCGTCATTGGTGTGCCAGCAAACTCCCGGATAATCCCTTGCAAACTGCAGATTGCAGCCAATACAACAAAAAAGCCTTCACTCACCCATGCTCAGCCAAGTATTGAACTGGCCCCGTCCTGCCAAGCGCCTGGTTGTGGTGACCGTAGACGCCCTGCTGGCGCTGCTGGCCACCTGGGTTGCTTATTCACTGCGCTTTGAGGCACTGCACTGGCCCAGCGGCAACCAATGGGCCATTTACCTGCTAAGCCCGGCCCTGGCGCTGCCTATATTTGCGCGGTTTGGCCTGTACCGCGCCATCTTCCGCTACACCGGGCTGCACGCCCTCTACACCACGGGTCAGGCGGTAGCCTTGTATGCGATGGCCGCCATAGCCATCCACCTCTGGCGCCAGTGGCCCACCTTTCCGCTCACCCTAGGCGTGTTGCAGCCCATGATCTTCTTTGTGCTGGTGGCCACCAGCCGCGTGCTGGCGCAGTTCTGGCTGGCAGGCGTGGGCTTTGGTACCGACCATGTGCAGGGCCGCATGCTCATTTATGGCGCAGGCGAGGCTGGCGTGCAAACCTCTACCGCCATGGCCATTACCCGGCAGTTCAAGCTGCTGGGCTTTGTGGACGACGACCCCTCCAAAATTGGCCAGACCATCAACGGCGTGCCGGTGTTCTCCGCGCCCGAGGTTCCCGCGCTCATCAAGATCCTCAACATCACCGACATCGTGCTGGCCATGCCCAGCGCCACCCGCGAGCGGCGTAACAAAATAGTCCAGAGCCTGCGCGACCTGCCGGTGCACACGCGCAGCCTTCCGGGCATGAGCGACCTGGCCAGCGGCCGTGTGACGGTGCAAGACTTTTGCGAGCTCGATGTAGAAGACCTGCTGGGCCGCGAGCCGGTGAAACCCCAGCACGAGCTGCTGGAGCACAGCCTGCACGGCCAGAGCGTGCTGGTCACCGGCGCGGGCGGCAGCATTGGAAGTGAACTGTGCCGCCAGATTTTGCTGGAGCAGCCCCGCCAGCTTCTGCTGCTGGACCACAGCGAATTTGCCCTCTACACCATCCACCGCGAGCTGCTGGGTTGGTGCCAGGCCAAGGCCAGCGCCACTGAACTGGTGCCCCTGCTGGCCAGCGTGGCCAACCGGCGCCGGCTGGACTGGGTGTGCGCCACCTACCAGCCGCAAACCGTGTACCACGCCGCGGCCTACAAGCATGTGCCCATGGTGGAGTGCAACCCCTCTGAGGGCATCTTCAATAACGTGTTTGGCACCCTGAACACCGCACAGGCCGCTGCCGCTGCTGGCGTGCAGCGCTTTGTGCTGGTGTCTACCGACAAGGCCGTGCGCCCCACCAACCTGATGGGCGCAAGCAAGCGCATGGCCGAGCTGGTGCTGCAGGCTCTGGCCGCGCAGGCCGATGCCCACGGCACCTGCTTTGGCATGGTGCGCTTTGGCAACGTGCTGGGGTCGAGTGGCAGCGTGGTGCCCATGTTCAGGGAACAGATCCAACACGGTGGGCCGCTCACGGTAACCCACCCCGAGGTGACCCGCTACTTCATGACCATTCCAGAAGCGGCCCAACTTGTGCTGCAGGCCGGCGCGATGGCCACGGGGGGCGATGTGTTTGTGCTCGACATGGGCGAGCCGGTGAAGATTGTGGACCTGGCCCGTCGGCTGGTAGCTCTATCTGGCCTGAAGGTGCGCGACGACCAGCAGCCCGACGGTGACATTGAAATTGCCTTTGTGGGCCTGCGTCCTGGCGAGAAGCTCTATGAAGAGCTGCTCATTGGCGACAACCCCACCGCCACCAGCCACCCGCGCATCATGAAGGCGCACGAAGACTTTATGGGCTGGGGCGAGCTACAAGAGCAACTAGGCCTGCTGCAAGACGCTGCGGCCCGGGAAGACATTGCCGCCATCAAGGCCGTGCTGCTGCACTGCGTGCACGGGTTTCATGAACAACAGGACGTAAGCACCAGCTGAATCAGGCCAAATCAGCGCCTTTCATGCGCGGTTTTTTGCCAGCAACAGGCCCAACGCTGCGCCTGCCATGTCGATGCCCACGTCTACCCAGGAAGCGTCGCGCCCCGAGGCGTACCGTTGCAAAAACTCTGTCAGCAAGGCCAGGCCCAACGCCACCCCCAACACCCGCAGCAAGGACCAACGCAATGGCCGGGCCCGTGCCACGAAGGCAATGCCCGCAAACGTCACAAAGTGGGCCACCTTGGTCAGCTGCCACGGCAGGTGCGAAACCCGAAACGCCTCGTCCCGCCAGGCGCCGGGCATCTGGGTTCCGAACAGTAGCAGCACCAGCAGCAAGGCCAGCACGCGCAAGGCATTTTGACGAGAAAGCATCATGGGGCACCGCAAACCTGATGCAGCGCGGTTAATTTAGTGCAGCGATTTTGCCTTAGACCAGAGAAATACCGTTCGGCAAGGAATTGGCGCGCCACTGGCCGAAGATTGCATCGCTAAAGCCGCCTCTAAGGTAGCTCACCTTTAGGGCTGGGACGAAATCGGCCTGGTAGATCCGCAGTCACTGCAGATCAACAGACTCCGTGTCAGAAACAAGCCACGAAGGAACGTCACGCTGCCCATGCAACACGCGCCAGATATCAATATGGTCATCAAGCTCAATGTAGAACACCAGATACGGGTAACGGGTTAGCCGCCAGAAGCGCAACCCTGGAATGTTCAACGCATGGGAATAGCGTTGTGAGCCAGTCCCCGCGTTGAGAGCGATGTGTTTGTAAGCCTGGTCCAGTGCGTCAACAAAACCCAATGCTGCAGAATCAGCGTGCTCAGACAAATAGTATTCAATGGCCTCATCCACGTCCCGGTTGGCAGCACTGCGAGGGATGATGGGCTTGGACTTCATCTCTGAGCGCGTTTTTGAACGCGCTCACGCAATCCCGAAAAGTACTCTGCATTCACTGGCGCAGATGCGGCGCCTTGAAGTAGCAAGCCACGCAAACGCAAGACATCAGCGTCTCTGCGAATTAATTCGCGCACATACTCACTGCTGGTACCGTAACCACGTTGCGTAACTTGCTCGTCCACGAAGGACTTGAGCGAATCCGGCAGGGAAATATTCATTGTGCCCATAGCGACATTTTAAGACGTATTGGCAAAATTTGGCAAAATTCAGATTTAACCAGTTGCTGCATCGTAGGGCCCACCGGCACTACAGCGAGCCTTCCGTTTTGACCACAGCAGAAACAGTGCGCGCCCTTGCGGCCTGGGCCTCGCGCAGGGCGCGCATTGCCTTGTACCACTCGTTGTCCAGGGCCGACTGGTAGCGCGTCAGGGTGTCGGAGTTTTTGGGCAACACGGCGCCTGACCGGCCAGCATTTTGTGTTGCACGCTCGATTCGCAATTTGGCAATAGCCTTGCTCAGCGCAATCTTGAGGGACTTATAGTCGCCCACATTTCTGGCATGCCGCTCGCTCTTTGGCCAATTGGGGCCGTTATCTATGCCACGCAAAAATGAATGAATCCGCGGAAAATGCAGTGCAAAGTCTTCGTCAGATGGCGCAACTGCAGGGTCCAGAGCTTGAGCCTCAACTTCTAATTCATACAAATTCTCTGCCAGTGAGGTTTCCCGGAGCATCAGCACTAGAAGATCAGCATCATCCAAAGACTTCAATTGCCTATCGATTTGTTGCGGCTCTAGCCCAGTTACATCCATTCCAAACGAGGCGCTATCCGCCTCCCTGCCCCACTCATTGCGCTCCACCGCCACCAGCCGCTTCTGACGCCACATGGCTATGGCTATGCGCTCCACCAGGGCCATCTCCAGGGTGCCCACGGCATTGAGCTCGGCAATCAAGTCAGATAGCAGCGCGTCAAACTCGGCCTGGTTTTCATGGGCAGCACCAGCGCGGTGCTCAAAATGCCGTGCGACCGCGCGTTGGCGCTGGCCTTGGCCTTGCCCGCCGCAGACTTCGGGCCGGTGCTCAGGGCAGCGTTATTGCGGTTGGCGGTTTTTTGACGGTCGGTTGCCATGCTAATTCCCCCTACAAGGCTTTGAGGACACTCTCCTCACCCTACCTCTAAACGAAAAACCCGGAAACAAGTCTAGTGCAATAGCCCTCAGGTAACGATTTCCACTGACGCTAACCCTTGAGCCAAAAGTGCATCCAAAATGACATCCCGACTCTCAATCAGCATCTTCAAAGTGGCTGCGCGAGACTGATTCATGGTCCTCAAACGAATAACCTTCGGTGGCTGCCCCCCCAGACCAAAGACAACTCCTGAAAATCGTCGTCTCTGGTCAAGATGACGTAGCCATCATCCTTGGCCCTTTGCCATACTTCTCTATCCGAAGCCGACTCCATTCCCAGTAAAACCCCTGATTGCTACCGGGATAATCATGCTGTAAAAACGGCACCAGCCTCCGCGATAAATTTTCATCAGGCAGCAGTTTCATTGAAACTTCAATGAATAAACTTGGTGCTCACGGTCAGCGGCATATGACAGTACCGCCAAAATATCTTCACTCGTCAACTCAGGAAAGTCTTCTTGAATTTCTTGTTGTGTCATACCGCTGGACAACATCGTCAAAACGTCATAAACCGAGATACGCAGACCTCGAATGCAGGGCCTGCCGCCACGTTTTCCGGGTTCTAAAGTGATTCTGTTCATTCCAGCATCTCCTTTGCAACTTGCATGCTCGCCATAGTACACCCCTCAGCGCAAAAACTCCTGCTGAAACCACCCCCACACCCCAAACGAAAAGCCCGGCAACAGGTCTATACCCAGCGCGGACTTGAGCAGGTACAGCACCAAAATGCCCACGGCGGTGGAGAACAGCAAAAACGCTGCCAACAGCAGCGCCATGCTCAAGCGCTGGATGCGCTTTTCACGCTCGGTAAGCGTGCGGCGGTTGCGCCCGGCCAGCAGCACAAAGTAATACTGCCAGCGCCACCACTTTTAGGGTAGCCAGTGCCTGCGATGGCGATTTTCATATTTGATGGTTCCCGTTGCTTATTCCACACTCACACTCACGCTATACCCATGCTGCTTGAGCAGCGCATGTTGCTTGGCCTGCGCCAGGTCGTGCGCCACCATCTCCTTGCACATGTCTTGCGCTGTAATCTCCGGAATCCAGCCCAAGTCTTTCTTGGCTTTGCTGGGGTCACCCAGTAAGGTTTCCACCTCGGTGGGGCGGAAGTACCTTGGGTCTACCTTGACCAGGATGTCACCCACCTTGAGTGCCGGGGCACTGTCACCGGTGATGGCGGTGATCTTGGCTACTTCGTTTACGCCCGTACCTTCAAACTGCAGAGTGATTCCCAGTGCATTGGCCGTCCAGGTGATGAACTCGCGCACGCTGTATTGCACGCCGGTGGCAATGACAAAGTCTTGCGGTTTGTCTTGCTGCAGCATCATCCATTGCATGCGTACATAGTCTTTGGCATGACCCCAGTCCCGCAAGGCATCCATGTTGCCCATGTACAGGCAGTTCTCCAGGCCTTGGGCAATATTGGCCAGGCCGCGGGTGATTTTGCGGGTAACGAAGGTTTCGCCCCGACGTGGGCTTTCGTGGTTGAAGAGGATGCCGTTGCAGGCGTACATGCCATAGGCTTCCCGGTAGTTCACCGTGATCCAGTAGGCGTAGAGCTTGGCTACGGCGTAGGGGGAGCGTGGATAGAAGGGTGTGGTTTCTTTTTGGGGGATTTCCTGGACCAGACCATAGAGTTCGGAGGTGCTGGC
>CAJBMJ010000478.1 GCA_903954045.1 uncultured beta proteobacterium
CACTTTGCCGCCAGTGGAGCCTGGCGCCCACATCGATCTGCATCTGGACGCAGGACTGGTGCGCAGCTACTCTCTGGTCACGCCGCGCTGCACCTCCACTCGCTATGTGGTGGCCGTGCTGTTGGATAGCGCCAGCCGGGGCGGCTCCATCTACATCCACCGCGACTTGCGCGTGGGTACCATCATGGAAGTTGGCGCACCCCGCAACCACTTTGTGTTGGATGAAAGCGCCCAACAAACCGTGCTGATTGCCGGTGGTATTGGTATCACTCCGATTTACAGCATGTACGTGCGCATGTTGTCCCTCGGTAAACCCGTGACCCTGCTGTACTGCGGCCGCTCGCGCAAGCAAATGGCGCTGCAAAGAAGCATTGCTGCCTTGGGCAATCCGATTGAATGGCATATTGACGAAGAAGCAGGTACGCCGCCCGACCTCAAAGCCTTTCTCAGCCGCTTTAACGCTGATGCGGATTTCTATTGTTGCGGCCCTACACCCATGATCAATGGGTTTGAAGCGATCTGTGAGTCATTGGGCTACGATAAGGTGCATGTGGAGCGCTTTAGCGCTGTCGCAGCGCCCAAGTCAGACACGCCCAGCGGTGCATACGAAGTGGTTCTAAAGCGCAGTGGGCAGAGTTTTCAAATCGCTCCTGGACAAACCATGTACGACGTGTTTCTGGCGAACAAAATCAACGTGGAATTCAGCTGCAAGGAAGGTATTTGCGGAGCCTGTGAAACCAAGGTAATCGAAGGCATTCCCGAGCACCGTGATTCGGTCTTGAGCAAAGCCGAGCGAGCCTCCAACAAGACCATGATGGTGTGCGTGTCGGGCTGCAAGGGTGAGCGACTGGTGCTGGATTTGTAATGCAGATGACGGATGGCTTGAGCATTGAGGATGTCGTGATTGGCACGGGCGAAGAGGCTCGTGCCGGACAATCTTTGTCCGTGAATTTCACGGGACGTCTGACCAACGGCCAGGTATTTGACACAACGGCCAACCGGGAGGGACCATTGTGGTTTCCTCTCGGCCAAGGTTATGTCATTCGCGGTTGGGATGATGGCGTGCCGGGTATGCGCGTTGGTGGAATACGCCGGTTGACGGTTGCGCCTGAACTGGCCTATGGGGCTGCGGGACATGGCTACATGATTCCTCCGGGAGCGACGTTGATGTTTGAGATTGAGCTTCTCAAAATTCACTGACATGAACGGATAGGCATTTCAACCTAGAAACCGCCGTTGCCTGAGCAAATACTCCCTGGAGCAACGCCACTGGAACGTGCTGGAGCAAGACCGCGTGGCCGTTGAAGCCATGGAGCCGGAAGCCAATCAGCGAGAATTCCTGTACTCTCATGACATGGGCCTGGTGCGGGAGCGACGCATCTGGAACACTCTGGCCAACGAGCAAACCACTGACCGAGAAACGCAGCGATGCCAAACCCCCTGAAAGCCTTTGTACATACGCTGCGTTTTGAAGCAGATGACATCATCAGCATCGAACTGCGCCCTGCCAGGGGCGCGGCCCCTTTTCCGGCCTTCGAGGCCGGATCACACATCGATATTCACCTGCCCAACGGCATGGTCCGCAGCTATTCCTTGCTCAATGACCCAGCAGAGCAGCACCGCTACGTCATAGGGGTACTCAAAGACAACAGCAGTCGGGGCGGTTCCCGCTGTGTGCATGAACAACTACGCGTAGGCATGCCGGCGGATATTTCCGAGCCACGCAATAACTTTCGTCTGCACGAAGGCGCCGTCCACTCGGTGTTGGTGGCTGGTGGCATTGGAGTGACGCCTATTCTGTGCATGGCGCGTCGTCTCAAAGCACTTGGTCGATCGTATGAAGTTTTGTATTTCGCCCGTTCGCGCCAGAGTGCGGCCTATATCGAAGACATGGAGGCCCTGGGCGCCAAAGTAATGTGGCATTTTGATGCCGAGAACGGCGGCCCGCCTGACATTAAGGCTCAACTAGGAAACTTGAGTGCACCTTCAGGATCGCATTACTACGCCTGTGGCCCCGCGGTCATGCTCGACGCCTTTGAGAAAAGCTGCGCCGAGCTGGGGGTTGCCGACAACGCGCACATCGAGCGCTTCACCGCCGTAGAGGTGGCAGCTGCGGCGGATGCCAAGCAGAGCTATACGGTAGAGCTCAAACGATCTGCCAAAACAATCATCATCACACCCGAGCTTTCGCTCTATGCAGCGTTACAGGCGGCTAAGGTGTTTGTTCCGAGCAGTTGCGAAGAGGGTGTGTGCGGCTCCTGTGAAACCCCTGTGCTTGAAGGCATACCCGATCACCGGGACTCCATTCTCAGCCCGACCGAGCGCGCAGCCAACAAGGTGATGATGGTATGTGTATCGGGCTGCAAGAGCGAGCGACTGGTGCTCGACCTGTAGGTGGCTTGACCATCCTTATTGCAAAGGCCGTTCGTATGCAGGATTTGCCTCGGATATTGATCCTGGCAGCAGGTAAAGGCAGCCGGTTCAATGCCTCTGGCGGCAGCGGAAACAAGCTGGATGCCCTGCTGGAGGGAAAGACCTTGTTGGAACACACACTGACTGCCGTGCGAGCGAGCGGCTTGCCTTGGCATATCGAGACTGGGCCTCATCCTGGTATGTCTGACTCCATCGCGGCAGCCGTGGGCGCAACTAGAGATGCACCAGGCTGGTTGATACTGCCAGCGGACCTACCACTGATTCAAGCTGACACACTGAGGCAGATCGCATTTGCGCAGCCCGTAAATTCGATTGCTACCCCGGTTTGGCAGGGAAAGCGGGGCCACCCCGTGCGCTTTCCCATCGAGTACCGTGATCGTTTAGTGAACTTGTCGGGAGCCCAGGGAGCCGCAAGTCTATTGACACAGGCTAGCGTGACCGAAGTTCAGGTCGAAGACAGAGGGTGTCAGCTAGATGTCGATACGCTTGAGGACCTACAGCAGCTATTGGAGATTCGATTGAAACAGTTGCCGCCGACTTAAAAACTCCGCTCAGGAGGAGCGCCGAGACCTGCCGAATGGAGTCGTCGGCCGATTGCTTCAGCTGTCATTCGCAAATTCGTTAAGTGTGCGCTTGCAATGTCAGCAACGTTGCTTATCTCCGGTAGCCATGAACAGCTCAGACAGGCCACCAAGTTGTCACCACTAAAGATCGGCACAGCCAGCGCACCGAAATGCTCAGGTGAATCTGCACCCGTTGCCGCCTGCATGCGTGTGGCGAAACCCAGGCGGCGCGCATCGGTCACCAAGCGGCGTAACTCGTCAGACTCCTTGGCCAGTTGATCAAAGGCCCGTTTTGACCGCGCCAATGCCACGATGATGGCTTGCCGCTCGCTCTCAGGGCAATAGGCGAGGTAACAGCGCCCGAGCGATGAAACCAGCATGTGCGGGCGAAAGCCAAGCACGCGGTAGTTGACAGAGAGTCCATTGGAAGGACGGTGGGCGTCTAGTATCAGCATGCAGGTTCCATCACGCACCGCTATGTCCAGCGGCCAAGGAATTTTCCGTTGCAGCGCTGAGCGCATGGGAGCTGACAATGAAGATACCTGTGCACGCCAGTGGGCCTGTGAAGCTGACGCTCCCGGTGCGGCCGAGCGAACATATCGCGACTCCAGCTCGTTGCGCTCGATCCAGCCGGCCTCTCGCAGAGTTTTCAAAATGCGCTGTAAAGATGCCTTTGGAATGCCAGTTTGCCGATATAGCTCAGTCAGTGTCGCGGCCGAACTGTTGTCTATAGCGAGCAACACTTCCAGACCCCGAGACAGTGAGTTGACGGTTTTCATGGTCGGCAAAGTGTAGGCGAATTAGGGAAAGTACGGGATCACCAGGTGATACCTAATGGCTCCGCATGGTTCGTGAGTTTTACGATGAAGACAGCCGAATTTGGCAGTTTGGGCCAGATGCCCCCCCTTTGTAGGAGTACTGAAGATGCGAATTTCACGTCGAACCTTGATGGCCGCATGGTGCGTCACTTTGCTCGGTGCCGTTGTTGGCGCGCAAGCCCAAACCTGGCAACCTGAGCGCAATCTCACCCTGGTGGTGTCGTATCCACCTGGCGGTGACACCGACGCCATGGCGCGCCTGTACGCTGAAAAGCTGACCCAGCGCCTGAAGCAACCGGTGGTGGTAGACAATCGCGCAGGTGCTGGCGGCACCGTGGGTAACACAATGGTTGCCCGGGCCAAAAACGATGGCTACACGCTGCTGTTTACTCCCAATCCGTTTACGACAGCGCCGATGCTGCTGAAACTGACTCCCGCCAATAGCTATGACCCATTGACAAGTTTTGAGCCCGTTATTCTGACCGGACTGCAATCGGTCATGCTGGTAGCGAATCCCGATGCCGGCATTAAGACGATCAAAGATCTCGTGTCAGCCGCCAAGGCCGGCAAGCCACTCAACTATGGCAGCCCAGGCGCAGGCTCGCCCATGCACATCGCGGCCGAGTTGTTGAACAAAGCGGCAGGAATCAATGTGCAGCACATCCCCTTTCGCGGTATCGGACCCATGATTCCCGAGGTGCTCACAGGCCGCGTGCAGATGGGTTACACCACTTACGGACCGGTCTCGCAGCACATCGCTGCCGGCAAATTAGTGGCTGTAGCGTTAACGGACCCAGAGCGTTCACCTCTTATTCCTGGCCTTGCCACCGTGGCGGAGCAAGGTTTCCCCACCGTCACGGAAGCGGCTTGGCACGGCATCATGGCACCCAAAGGTACGCCGGCCAACATCATCCAGACGCTGAATACACACATGAACGAAATTCTGCGCCTGCCTGATGTGGTTGAGAAGATGGCTTCGTTCGGAGCCCGTCCAGCGGGCGGAAAACCAGAGGCGCTTTCCAAAGTGAATGCAGACGACTTCGCGCGTCTTTCCAAGACCATTCGCGACCTCAATATCACCGCCGAGTAAGTTGGCAGAGCCGGTTGGCCGGCCGCCCCTTCGTTAGAGCCCGCTGATGAGCACCTCCACCATTGGACAAAATACACCGCAGGTAAACGCGCGCTCCAAAGTACTGGGGCGTGCGCAATACACCGGCGATCTCAAACTGCCAGGTATGTTGCATGGGAAAGTGCTGCGAAGCCCCTATCCCAGCGCACGCATTGTGTCGATGGATACCGCCGCTGCGCGTGCGCTACCCGGGGTGCGGGTGGTGCTCACTGGCGCTGATGCTCCGCGCACCTGTTGGGGGGTAAGCCACAAAGAGCGCCGGATTCTCGCTGAGGGTGTAGTTCGGTTTGCTGGCGAAGAAGTGGTGGCTGTGGCCGCTGACACCGAGGAAATTGCCCGCGACGCTTTGGACCTGATTCGCGTTGAATACGAGGAATTGCCCGCAGTGCTCAGCCCGGATGAGGCACTCGATGATGAGGCGCCGCACATTCACCAAGGACGCCAGAGCAATCTTGCACACGAAATACAGTTTCATCGTGGCGATGTAGAGGCTGGCTTTGCGCAGTCCTACCTGGTGCACGAGGCCACCTACAGCACGCACGCCCAGTACCCTGGCTATCTGGAGCCCATGGGAACTTTGGCCACTTTGGATGCTGATGGTCGGCTGCAAGTCTGGACCAGTACCCAATCAGTATTCCTTGCACGTGGCAGGTTGGCGACTGCACTTGAGCTTCCTGTATCGCAAGTGCGGGTGATTGCGCCCGCAGTGGGTGGTGGCTTCGGTGGCAAGATCATCGAAGACGACAACACCCTGCTGGCTGGCCTGCTGGCGCTGCGCAGCGGCCGTCCGGTCCGGCTGGTGAACAACCGCCTCGAAGATTTTTTGGCAGCCTGCTCCAGCTTGCCCGAGCGCATTACCCTGCGTTTGGGTATGCGCCAGGATGGTTTCATCATGGCCAAAGATGTCCGCATCGTGGCTGACTGTGGCGCGTACGCCGGTCTGTGCAGCGAGATCATGCATGTCACCGCCATGCGCAGTGACAACATGCACCGACTCGAAAACGTGCGTTGCCACGCCTCACTGGCCTATACCAACAATCCGCCGCACGGCGCGTTCAGGGGTTTTGGTGGCACACCCATGCTGTTCGCGCTGAATAGCCACATCGACACAATGGCACGACGCCTCGGTCTCGACCCGGTGGATGTGCACAAACGCAATGCCGTTCGTGCCGGTGATACCTCTGTACACGGCTGGAAAATTGGCAGCACTGGTCTGCTGGAGTGCCTCGACCAGTGCACCCAGGCCATCGGCTGGGGACAGGCATCGACCGCACCTTCACATCCCGCCAAGCGTCGGGGCAAGGGCGTAGCGGCAGCGATGCACGTCAGCGGCAACCGCACTATTGGCAATTGGGATGGATCGACTGTGATGCTCAAGGTCAATGAAGATGGCCGCGTCGTGCTGCACACTGCCGAGGGCGACATGGGCCAGGGCGCGCAAACCATGCTGAGCCAGATCGTCGCGCATGAACTGATGTTGCCGATAAGCCATGTGCAAGTAGTGGCTCCAGATACCGACTCTGCTCCATTTGCAGTGGGCTCTTTGGCTTCGCGCGTCACCATCGTTGCCGGCAATGCAGCCTTGGTAGCTGCGCGGGCTGCGCGAGACAAGCTATTGGATGCCGCAGCCCAACTGTTGGCCACTACACCCGACCAATGCACCCTGGATGAAGGCGGCGTGTGCCTTAGCAGCAATCCTAGTCAGCGCAAGACCCGTGCAGAGGTGGTACGCCACCACATCTGGCGTCATGGCGGTCAGGGTTTGCAGGTTCAGGGTACCTGGGATGCAGACACGGTCATGTTCGACAAAGATTTTTATGGAAACATTGCCCCGGCCTATTCCTTTGCGGCCCAGGCGGTGGAG
>CAJBMJ010000479.1 GCA_903954045.1 uncultured beta proteobacterium
AGCCGCCTTCACTTACAGCTTGCAACCCCAGAGCTTTTGGAAGCGCATTCAGCTCCGGCTCAGCCCCCCTTCTGTTGCCCCATTGCTGACCCAACTATGAATATCATCCCCCGCGACATTCCCCCGCGAGCCGTCTGGGCGCTGGAACAATCCGGCGTTCATCCCTTGCTGGCGCGCCTCTACGCCGCGCGCGGCGTCACCAGCCCGGACGAACTCGACGACGCACTTGCCAAATTGCTACCCCCCAGCACACTGTTGGGGGCTGACCGGGCAGCGATACTGCTGGCCGACGCCCTGGCGCAGAACAAGCGCCTGTGTATCGTGGCCGACTACGACTGCGACGGCGCCACAGCTTGCGCGCTGGCCATCCGGGGCTTGCGCCTGCTAGGCGCGCGCCATCTGGATTACCTGGTACCCGACCGGGTTGTGGACGGATACGGGCTGACGGCCCCGATTGCGCAGCGCGTCAAAGATCTGGGAGCAGATGTGCTGATCACCGTGGACAACGGCATTGCCAGCATGGAGGGCGTTGCCCACGCCAAGTCCATGGGCCTGCAGGTGCTGGTGACCGACCACCATTTGCCAGCGGTGTTGGCCAGTGGTGAGGTGCAACTGCCAGATGCCGACGTAATCGTCAATCCCAATCAACCGGGGTGTACCTTCCAGAGCAAGTCCATAGCAGGCGTGGGCGTGATGTTCTATGTGCTGCTGGCTTTGCGCTCTGAATTGCGCCAGCGCGGTGTTTTCGACCAGACCAGTCAACCCAAGCTCGACGCATTGCTTCCCTTGGTTGCGCTGGGCACAGTAGCCGATGTGGTGAAGCTCGACGCCAACAACCGCCGCCTCGTAGCCCAAGGTCTCAAAAGGGTCCGCGCGCTTGCCATGCCTGCAGGAATAGCTAGCCTTTTTGTAGCATCCGGTCGCCAGGCGGCAGTTGCTACCACCTTTGACTTTGGATTCGCGCTGGGTCCACGCATCAACGCGGCGGGCCGCCTGAGCGACATGACGCTGGGCATTGAATGCCTGATTACCGATGATGCGGGCCGTGCCGACGAATTGGCACGAACTTTGGACGGCATCAACCGTCAGCGCCGCGAAATTGAGGGGGATATGCGCGAACAGGCGCTCCTGATTGCAGAGTCACTGTTTGATGAGGGGGATGAGCCTCCGCCAGCCATCTGTGTGTTCGACCCCGATTTTCATGAGGGCGTGGTCGGCATTGTGGCCTCGCGCATCAAGGACAAGTTGCACCGCCCTGCTTTTGTGTTTGCCGCCAGTACCGCACCGGGCAAGGAGCATGAACTCAAGGGTTCGGGCCGCTCCATTCCCGGTTTTCATCTGCGCGATGCGCTGGACCTGGTGGCCAAGCGCTACCCCGGCGTATTGCTGCGCTTTGGTGGCCACGCGATGGCGGCAGGCTGCACGGTGCCGGAAGAGCGGCTGGACGATTTTGAGCAGGGCCTGACTGAGGTAGCACAAGAGTGGCTGGATGCCGCCACACTCACCCGCCAATTGGAAACCGACGGCCCGCTTGATCCCCAATATCTGCGCGTGGATCTGGTGGATACGCTGCACAAGGAAGTCTGGGGCCAGGGTTTTGCTGCGCCCACCTTCAGCGAAGAGGTGGAGGTGGTCTCACAGCGGCTGGTGGGAGAAAAACACCTGCAACTCAAGCTCAAACACCGGGGCCAACCCGTGGATGGCATCTGGTTCGGCCACACAGGGCAATTGCCACCCAAAGTCACACTGGCCTTCAGACTGGACGCCGATGAATGGAACGGTGTGCGGCGGGTGAAGTTTTTTGTGGAAGGCGCGCAGGTTTAGCTGCAAGTGAAGGTTCCGCTCCAGCCTACAAGGGCATGCGTCCAGGTACCAGAGATCACTCGGCTGGTACTGAAGGATCCGCTAAAGTGCGGGCCATCAGCAGGACCACCAAATGTGTCCGCCAGGGTCCCATTGGGAGACACCTGAGCAGCTCCAGTGACTGATCCGCCGGCTGCAGTTGTTCCCACAGCATTCAGCCGGCCGTTGCCGTCCACCGTTGCCGTAAATGCACCTGTGTCGCTGCCAGATAGCAAGCAAGAATAGGTACCTGCATAAAACCCCGACTGGGCGTAAAACCAAGTGTTATCGAGCACGTAATCGTAGCCAGTGTGATCTGCCCGAAAGGGAACATTGAGCGGATTGAAGCTGGCTGGATTCAAGCCAGCTTGCTCAATGACGGGTGCGATACGAATTCGCATCTCCGCCAGAGAGTTGTCAATCGCTGCTGCGTTCGAAGCCAGCAACTGGGGCGTGAGCTCTGCCGGACCATTTTTTCCGGCCGCCAAAGCGACGTCACTTGCAATCTTGGTGGTCAATCCCGAGATATTCAGGTTAACGAATCCATTCACTTTGATCGGCGTTACGTTCAAGGAATACCGGGCTTCTCCTGTCGTCTTGACAAGATTGACCATAAAGGGAGGAGTGAAACCGGTTACTTTGGCCCGGTAATAGCCCTCTTTATCGGAAATGGCGGTAACAGACTTGCCGTTGGCATCCGTAATCTGAATCCTGCCGCCTACGATGGGCGCGCCATCACCTGCGGTTCCATCGACTCCAGCATCTCCATCGCCCACGGAATCGCCACCCTCTGCGATGACTATGCGTCCGAAGCTGTCAACAATGGTGACCCCCGATGAACTGCCTCCGCAGGCTGATATCAGGCAAGTTAGTGCAATAACTATAAAAATCTGCAAAACATGGTGCGATTTCCGCATCACCCCTCCCAATCTTTTTCAATAGTTGTCAACGCCAAAGCTAGCGGTAGTTCTTGAGAATTTCTTCGATTCGCCCGTTGCGCTTGAGATCTTCCAGCGCTTTCAGTATTTTGACCGCAGATACGTTACCGTTATTGGGAACTGCGCACTGAAAATCATGCCGTGATATCCCGATCCGCCACTTTGACAGTCTGTGCTGCGGTGTGGTGCGAACGTACCAATTGAGCGCCAATGCATCACTCACACCGTACGGTGTGCGACCCACGTCCATTTTCAGCATCACGTTTTCCTGGCCCGACGTATCGTCCCGTTTAAGCTGACCCGATGCAAAAAGCGGCTCCAGCGTGGGGTAGGAGTAACCCAGCACCGCACTGATAGCGGAGCCGCGCGGTATACCTGCAAGACTCTTGGGGTCTGAAACCGTCTGGTTACCGAAAACCACGTCGGTGATATCGAATAGTTTGGGGCTCCAGGCGAACTTGTCAGGAATTTCGGTCCATTGCGGCGTCAAATAGCAACGCAAGTCGTAGTCTCCCGCCAGGGCAGCTCCATCCAGGCGCTTGCGCGAAAGTGGGACAAAAACCAGCGGCAACCCCAGTTCTCTTTCAAGAGACTGCGCAAGGTCAAAAACAATACCGCTAGTCATGCGCTCATTCTCGAACTTTGCGTAGGGCATGTTCCAGGAAGTTGACGCGGCAAAGCGCAAAATATCCGCCGCCTGCATTGAGACACTGGCACACAAACCGACGAACAACACTCCCATCTTTCTGAGTAACACAGCGCTCTCCTGGGTTGCACGAATTATCAGAGTCACATTGTTACCCAACACGGGCCTGTGCGCCTCTGATGCTTCGGACCTGAAGATGCCATTTCACCGGAAGGTACGGTTCGCAAGTGCCGGTCTCTGAACTCCCTGGGGTATTCCTAACTTTTGGGACGTCTGGGTGTGTGCGGCAGCAGGAGGTTTAATCGGCCAGGAACAATTGGTGGGGAGCTACGCCCAGCGATTTCGCCAGTGCTACGAGCACGACAAGCGTTGGGTTGGCCGTACCGGACTCAATCCGACTCAAGTAGGTGCGGTAGATGCCACATTTCTCTGCCAGAACTTCTTGAGAAATTTCTGCTTCTGATCTGAGCTCTTTGATCCGCTTACCAACAACTTTTTTATAGTTGATATCAATATTTTTCACATTGAGAGTCTCCACTCAAGGCATGAATTTGTGAACACATTCATTCACACAAATTCAGCGCCAGACGTCGGCGCATGGTTCGCCGCGCCGCGGCTGCCATGGGAAGAAACCATGATCCTGCTAAGTCGCCGACCAGACCGTGCAGTGGACCACACAATGGAAAATAAAGGGCAAAAAAAAGCCCAGCCAATAGGCTGGGTCTGAAACCGTCCTGCGACGGCCTGTTCAGGGAGGAAGAACAGGGGATCCTTTCAGACCCATGCTGAGCATAAGACGGCTAGGGCCAAATTCACCACACACTGAGCCGCACACTCAAGGCATTGCACCCAGCGCTGCCAAAGCGTGCGTAAGCCTGATGCAGCTTTTGCAGCGCAAACTATGATGCAGGAGCTAACCAGCGTTTCGGTCCTGACGATGCAAGTTAGCCCTTTTTTCATAATCTGAGGAGTACACCCATGTCCCGTGAAGTAGTTGTAGTTGGCGCGGCCCGCACCGCCATTGGTACCTTTGGCGGCAGTCTCAAAGACATCCCTCCCACCGAACTGGCCGCCCAAGTCGTCAAAGAGTCCCTCAAGCGGGCCAATGTCGATGGCAAGGATGTAGGGCATGTCGTGTTCGGCCATGTGGTCAACACCGAGCCTAAAGATATGTACCTGTCCCGCGTCGCCGCCATCAACGGCGGCTGCGCAGAAGGCACACCCGCTTTCAATGTGAACCGTCTGTGCGGCTCCGGTCTGCAGGCCATTGTGAGCGCCAGCCAGGCCATCATGCTGGGCGATGCCGACATTGCCATTGGCGGCGGCGCAGAAAACATGAGCCGTGGTCCCTACGCCTCCTTGACGGGTCGCTGGGGCGCCCGTATGGGTGACGCCAAAATGGTGGACATGGTGGTTGGTGCTCTGCACGACCCCTTTCAGACCATTCATATGGGTGTAACCGCGGAAAACGTGGCCGCCAAATTCGGCATTACCCGTGAAATGCAGGACGCCCTGGCTGTGGAGAGTCACAACCGCGCCCAGCGCGCCACAGAAGCCGGTTACTTCAAGAGCCAGATCATGCCCGTAATGCTCAAAAGCAAAAAAGGCGAAGTGGCCTATGAGATTGACGAGCACTTCCGCCCCAACTGCAAGCCTGAAGACATGGCCAAGCTCAAACCCGTTTTCATCAAGGAAAACGGCACCGTCACTGCAGGCAATGCCTCAGGCATTAACGACGCCGCTGCGGCCGTGGTCTTGATGGAAGCTGGTGCGGCCAAAGCGCGCGGTGCCAAGCCATTGGCCCGCCTGGTGTCTTACGCCCACACCGGTCTGGACCCAAAAATCATGGGTATGGGGCCTGTGTCGGCGTCACGCCTGGCACTACAGAAAGCCGGATTGACCACCCAGGACATGGACGTGATTGAAGCCAACGAGGCGTTTGCTGCCCAGGCCTGCGCTGTGGCCAAGGAACTCGATCTGGACCCTGCCAAAGTCAACCCCAACGGTTCTGGGATTTCGCTCGGTCACCCTATTGGAGCTACCGGTGCGCTGATCACTGTCAAGGCTTTGTACGAGTTGGAGCGTATCAACGGTCGCTACGCGCTGGTGACCATGTGCATTGGCGGCGGCCAGGGCATTGCTGCCATTTTTGAGCGTACGGTCTGACCATTGAATCCTGCGCGCGGCCTAGGCTGCGCGTGGCTTTAGAAGAAGTCGACGTCCTTGGATTCTTCGACTTCTTCTATCAGTTCACCGCACATTACCAGGTCTTCATAGCTGCGAACCTGGTTGCGGCCATGGCCCTTGGCGTAGTAAACCGCCTTGTCTGCCCGGTCAAAAGCGCCTCCAGGCGTGTCTTGCCCCCGCAACGCAGCAAATCCAATACTCACAGTGATGGTTCCAACCTGCGGAAATTCATAGGCCTGTACCATGGCGCGAAAGCGCTCCAAGGCGCCTGCCGCGTCTTCGGCATGGGCACAACGCATCAAAATGACAAATTCCTCGCCTCCAAAGCGGTACAACTGGTCATGGAAGCGAAAGCCTGTACGCATCAGCCGCGCCATCAGCAGCAGCACCTCGTCGCCAATCAGGTGACCAAAGTTGTCGTTCACCCGCTTGAAATGGTCGATATCCAATACTGCAAGCCAATAACCTTCGGCAGCATGAAAAGCCCTGCGATCGGTGGCTTCCTTCTCTGCAGGCTCTGCGAGTTCGACGGCTGCTTTCAGGAACGCGCCGTCAAAGGTTTTGCGGTTGAGCAAGTCTGTGAGAGCGTCTTTCTCGCCGTAATCAAGCAGCCCTTCATAGTTCTGATAGATCAGCGCGATACCCTGCACAATGCGCACCATCGACGCTGGCAAGGGCTCGGCAGACTCCAGCTCAATGCAGGAGGCCAAGGGATGGCGGTCACCCAAAGGCAGCACCGTCATACAAGGATCACCCTGGCGAAAAATAGGTTTGCCTGACGTACGCAAGTGCAAGCGGTCAGGGAACGACTCCAATAATGGCAAGTCGTCCCAATCTTTTCCGCTGCGCTGGCGACTCAGGGCCGAGAGCTTGGCGTCGTATTGCGCCAGATTGAGACACCGAACCTCGTCTGCATTGGCCAAAAACCGCACCAGACGAACAGTATGGACACGCCCCTGGCAGGTCTTGTGCAACAGCAATACCATGGAGGAATCCAATGCGTCGCGGTCACGCTGGCTGCATAAATCGGCAATGCCGTTGATGAGGTCTTCCATGCGCGCAGTCTACCCGTTCGCACAACTTCTTGTGTGACCTTTGTGCTTGGCTTATGACTTGGGTCAACTTCGACACCGCAGGGCTTGGCTAAGCTCAGCGCCACCTTTTTGAAGAAATACCCACCATGACAACTACCTCTCTGCAATGGAGCGAAGCACTCTCCCTGGACATGCCTCTCATGGACACCACCCACCAGGAGTTTGTGGATTTGCTGGCGCAGGTGGTTGAGTCTCCCGACGCAACATTGCTGACACGCTGGGCTTTGCTGATTGATCACACCGACGATCACTTCGGCCGGGAAGATCAGTGGATGCTGGATACCGGCTTCTCGGCTGAAAACTGCCACTCCACCCAGCACAAGATCATTCTGGAAGTCATGCGCGAAGGCGGCAAACGCGGCCTGGACGGCGACATGGCCATTGTGAGGCAGATGGCGCATGAACTGGGCCTGTGGTTCCCGCAACATGCCCAAAGCATGGATGCATCGCTGGCTCTGCATCTTCGCTCAGCAGGATACGACCCCATTACTGGCGCCATCAGCCAACCACAGGCCCTGCCTGCAGCCAAAATTGAAGGCTGTAGCGGTTCACGTTGTGGTGGAGACACACAAGACCTGACGGAGATGGAAACCGCCGCAGCACCTCTGTAATGGTCGACTCACAAGCAGAGTTGCAGCATCGCCCCCATGAAGACCTGGCGGCACTGATTACTGGCACCCTGTTTGTGTCGCTTGGCGTGGTGATGTTCAAACATCTGGGCCTGCTCACTGGCGGAACCGCCGGTGTGGCGTTCTTAGTGCATTACGCCACTGGCTGGAATTTTGGTCTGGTGTTCTTTGTGATCAATCTGCCCTTTTATGGCCTGGCCTGGAAGCGCATGGGCAAAGCCTTCACTTTCAAAACCTTTGCGTCGGTGGGCCTGCTGGCTGCGTTGAGCAACCTGGTTCCGCAGTGGGTTCACTTTGATGGGCTCTCTCCCGTTTTTGGCACAATTCTGGGCGGGCTTCTGATGGGAACCGGCATGCTCATTCTGTTTCGGCACCGAGCCAGCCTGGGTGGATTTAACGTGTTGGTTCTTTACCTTCAGGAGCGCCACGGCTGGCGCGCCGGAAGATTGCAAATGGGATTGGACTGCACCATCGTGCTCGGCGCCATGGCACTCACCGATTGGCAGCACATAGCCCTCTCGATACTCGGGGCTGTCGTGCTGAACCAGACCCTGGCCGCCAATCACCGGGCCGGACGCTATATGGCCATGTAGACGGACTCCGTTTAGCCGCCGCCCCGATGCATGTACAGGTCAAAGCGCTTCATGAATTTGTAGCGGGCCGCATCGTCCACTCCGGCGAAGCGAAAATTCACCAGCAGGCGCGGCATGCGTACCAGGGCAATAACCCGTGGTTCGGCCACCTGCCACTTGAGCCCCAGCGCACCGTCTCCAATGCGCACGCCTGCGGTCTGGTCTTGCATCTTCCAGTGGTGTTCACCAATGGCATCGGGCAGCCAGCGCAGCCAGTCGGCCTCGGTGCAGCCCATGTCGCGCTCAAAGCGCTCTTCGTAAAACGATTGCATTAGAGGGAAGAAGGCTGGGTAGGTGAAATGGCGAGGTAAAGGAGGAGGCCGCAGGCCGGGGGACACGAGCAATTTTGCCTACCCAGTCTTCTACCCTCCGGCGATAGGGGGCCAGATGGCAAGCACATCGCCCTCCACCAGCGTCTGATTGGTGCGCTTGTCGGGGTCGATATAGCGACCGTTCACCAGAACCAGATGCACCCACTTGGGCGGCAGATGCTTTTGTTCAATCAACATGCCTACCGTCGTGCCCTCGGTAACCTCCAGCGCTTCGATGTTGGTGTACTTGGACTCCGGCGGCAGGTACTCGGTGAGTGTGGCAAATAGTTTGAGCGTAATCTTCATGGCAGCGTGAATTTAGCGCCTACGCGCATCGTTGGCACCGGACCAGTCCCCTTGTCCCTGCGCACATGCCAGGTAAGCCTCCATGAGTTTGGTCGGATCTTTCTTCAGGGTTTCTTTCCAGGCACCCAGCTTGACCTGTCCTTCGACCAGGCCACGCATCACCCCCACGTGATCAGTCCAACCAACGCTGTTGCAGCCCACCAGCACATCTCCCTCAAACTGCAGGCTCAGGTGACGTCCGGCTGGCACATCGGTGAGTTCCACATGTTCGCCTCCAGGGCGTCCCTGCCAATCACCAAAGCTGGTGGAGATCAGGCCCAGGGTATCCAGCACATTGATTTGCGTTACGCCCTTGAGTTCAGAGCGGGCAGCTTGATTGCGGGCATAGGCCACCATATTCAAGGCGGCAACGCGGGCCTGCTCTGCCGCATTGGGTTGAATGGCACTCACAATCATCTTGCCACTGACCTTGTCGAAGGCCTCGGCGCAATCGCCTGCGGCAAAAATGCCGGGCACGTTGGTTTGCAAATGCTCGTCGGTCAGCACACCCAACAGGCAGTTCACACCAGAGTTTTCCATGAAGCCAATGGCTGGGCGAACGCCAGCAGCGCTGATCACCAGATCGGCCTCCACCGTGCTGCCATTGGACAGCTTCACCTGCAGCGGCTTGCCCGGTGTAATGCTCTCCACTTTAGTGCCTGTAAACACTTGCACGCCTTTGGATTGGACCCAATCTCGGATCATGCCGCCCGCGGTGGGACCCATCATGCGAGGCACCATGCGGTCGCCCATTTCGACCACACTCAGATGCACCCCGCGGGCTGCCAGAGCTTCCATGATGATGCAGCCAATGAATCCGGCACCCAACTGCAGTACCCGCGCGCCCTTGGTCGCCAATTTCTGAATGGCTCGCGCATCTTCCAGCGTCCAGCAGGTGTGCACACCCTCAGAGTTCATGCCAGGTATGGGCGGGTGCATCGGATGTGACCCGGTCGCAACCAGCAAGGTATCGAAACTGAGACTTTGGCCATTGCTCAACGCTACAGTTTTGGTAGCTGCTTGAACAGACTGCACGCGCGCTGTGACCTGATTTATCTTCAAATCTGCAAAGTGCGACATGCCTTTGCGCAGGTACGTGCCACTCTCGCCCACATTGCCAATGAGCAAATAGGGAATGGCCATGCGGGAATACGGAGGCTCCGGCTCATCGCCCACCAGGGTAATGGTGTCGTTGGGTGCCTGCTTGCGAATGGTCTCGGCGGCAATCACGCCTGCAGGCCCTGCGCCGAGGATGAGATGGTGGGTCATGGTGAATCTCCAGAAAAAAAGCGGCCACCAAGGACCGCTTTCGGGTTTGATGCGTGGACTTACAAATCCAGGCGAGCTTTGGTGGCAGCGGTCGGGCGACCCTCTGGGTCCCAACCACGCGCTTCGTAGTACTTGGGCAGCATGGTGGCCAATTCGTTGACCTTGCCTTTGGCAGGACCCGTTTTGCAGGCCTCCTCCAGCAAACGCTTGGGCAGACTGTCATCCTTGGCAGTAAAGCCCGCGCGGTTGTTGAATTCACGCTCCATGTTCCAGATGCGCTCACCAATCTTTTCCAGGTGCTCGGTGGTGTACTCGTCACCGCAGGCTGCAGCCATTTGCGGTGCCAGGTCGGCCAAGCCCCAGGCGAAGGTGGTGAAGATGCACAGGCCGGACGAGTCGAACGCTGCCGTTGCGTCCTGGAAGGCCTTGACCAGCTCGGGCTTGCCAGCACTCTCCAGTGGATCGGTCTTGACCGGAATACCCAGCACTTCAGACGCAATGGTGTAGCCACGCAGGTGGCAACCGCCGCGGTTGGACGTAGCGTAAGCCAGGCCAATGCCCTGGATGGCACGACCGTCGTAGGCCGGGAATTCCTGGCCCTTGCTGCTCATGCTCAATTCAGGGTGGCCGTACTTGGCGGTCAGACGCTTGGAGCCCTGACCGATTTCCACGCCAAAGCCACGGCCGTTGATGGTTTCTTCAGCCAGGAAAGCCAGAGTTTGCGCAGAACCAAACTTGGCATCGATACCGATTTGCTCTTTGGTCAGCACGCCCATTTCGTACAGTTCCATGACTGCACCCACGGTGGCTCCGAAGCTGATCGGGTCGATGCCCTCTTCGTTGCACAGCAGATTGGCATATTGCAGGGCTTCCAGGTCGTTCACGCCATTGGCAGCGCCCAATGCCCATGCCGCTTCGTACTCCAGGCCACCATTGGCGCCACGGTACTGGGGCTTGTTGACAATGGTGAAGTGGTTCTCGTCCATCTTGCTGATGCGTCCGCAAGCAATGGTGCAACCAAAGCAGGCCTGGTTGGTCACCAGGTGCTTTTTGCCGTCCGTTTTGCGGGGGGTGGCCATGGCTTCAGCACCGATGTCTTTCGCACCTTCGAACTGGTTGTCGCGGTGGTTACGGGTGGGCAACGCGCCGGTCTCGTTGATCACGCTCATCAGCACCTGGGTGCCCATGGCGGGAAGGCCGGTACCGGTCACACCGTTGTCGGCCAGAATTTTCTTCTTCTCGGCCACAACCTTCATGAACTCTTTGGGATTGTGCAAATTGCCAACGCCCTTGGTGCCGCGCACAGCAATGGCTTTGAGGTTTTTGCTGCCCATGACCGCGCCCACGCCAGAGCGACCTGCGGCACGGTGCATGTCGTTCACCACCGCGGCAAACAGCACCTTGTTCTCGCCAGCCTTGCCGATGCTGGACACGCGGGTCAGTGGGTCTTGCAGGCTCTTCTTCAGCGTTTCTTCGGTTTCCCACACGCTCTTGCCCCACAGGTGGGACGCGTCGCGCAATTCAGCCACATCGTCGTTGACGTACAGATACACCGGCTTCTCGGACTTACCTTCAAAAATGACCATATCCCAACCGGCCATTTTGAACTCGGCACCCCAGTAGCCACCCGAATTGGAGCAAGCCACAGCGCCGGTCAAAGGACCTTTGGTGATGACCGTGTAGCGGCCACCGGTAGAGGCCATGGTGCCAGTCAGCGGCCCGGTAGACCAAATGATTTTGTTCGCTGGTGAAAGCGGATCCACGGTGGCATCCACCTCTTCAACCAGGTACTTGGTTCCCAAACCGCGCGAACCAATGTAGGCGCGCGCCCAGTCCATGCGGAGTGGCTCAGACTTGACGGTTCCAGCGGTCAAATCAACACGTAAAATTTTTCCTGCCCATGCCATGGTGTTGCTCCTTAAGTGGCCGAAGGTTGATTGCCGAGCTTGTTCGCCCACGCTTCCATCTTGCCAAGGCCAGTCCAGTTGGCATCGACAAAGGTGATAGCTCCGGTGGGGCAAGCACTGGCGCAAGCGGGATCACCACCGCACAGGTCGCATTTCTGCACCTTGCCGGTTTCTTCCACGTAATTGATGGTGCCAAAGGGGCAAGCGATGGTGCAAACCTTGCAACCCACACAGGTGGCTTCATTTACCACTTTGGCGCCAGTAGCTTTATCTACCGTGATGGCTTCCACCGGGCAGGCATGCAAACACCAGGCTTCGTCACACTGGGTGCAGGTGTAGGGCACTTTTTTGCCGGTCTCATGGAAATTGAAAACCTTGATGCGCGATTTGGCGGTGGCGAAGGTGCCGTAGTTCTCGTAAGAACAGGCCATTTCGCACTGCAGACAACCGGTGCACTTGTCTGGGTTGATGTGCAACAACTTTTGCATGCGTCTCTCCTGGGTAGCGGCCATGCAACCTATGCAAAGCCTTGCCTATGAATTAAAGTACATAGCGATTATTGGAGCGAAAACCCATGTAAACCCTAGGGATAACCCTAGCAATAATCCCCAAGCTCTCTGAAATTCTCAATTTGAAACACTATGTCCACCTTGCCTTCAGCCCACAGCTATCCCGGTAGTCATGCGCGGCTCGAAAGCATTTCCTACGCACGCAAACGCATGCTGTTGGAGCAACAGACCGTAGGAGCCAGCGGCCTGGCCCCCTGGGTTGAGCGATCCTGGCAGCGGTGCATTTCCTATGGGCTGCAACCCAGCCACAGCGCCATATTCACCGCCCTGTCCATTCAGCACATGCGGCGAACTGCGGAAGGCAACGCGCACCTGGTGCACATTGCCAAGCCAATATTGGAGCAACTGGGGCGTGCCATTGCCAACACCCGGTACTTTGCCATCCTGACCAATGCCGATGGGGTGGTAGTTGATGTCAGCGGAGCTATTGACCGCTCTGACCCGCGGGCGGACCTGATTACCCGGATTGGGACCGATCTCTCCGAGCGAAGCATGGGAACCACCGCCATCAGCACAGCGCTGGCGGAGCACCAACCCGTATGGTTGCACCGCGGGGAGCACTTCTTTAGCAACACAACGCATTACAGTTGCGCAGGAGCTCCGCTTATCGGACCCGATGGGGTCTGCCAGGGAATGCTCGACGTGACTGGCATTGATGCCATGGAGCGGCCAGAACTCATGCACCTGGTGGCTCAGACGGCCCGCAAAATTGAGAATGCTCTGGTTCTGGCACGCAAGCACTACCTGACATTGCGCCTGAATTGGCCCGGCAGCCCCTTGGGTAGCGACGCAGACGGATTGCTGTGCCTCGATAAAGATGGCTGGATTCAGGGAGCGAATTCAAACGCCCGGCAGATGGTCCCCTTGTTCAATTTGAATGGCACCACAGCAGTTCACTTTAGTGAGGTTCTGGGTGTGCCACAGGACTTGCTGTTTGACGCAGCCCGCCAAAACCGCCATTTCTTGGAGGTTCCGCTGTGGTCCGGCTTGGTGTTTCACGCTTGGGCTACCGTGCGCCAGAGTGATGACACCCTCCAGCCCATGGTGGTGGGTTCACCGCGCCATGGTGTTTTGCCGCTCAAGGACCTGGAAACCGCCTTAATTCGCAAAGCTGTCGACGAAGCCAGAGGCAATATCGCCAAGGCAGCCCAGACCCTCGGAATCAGCCGCGCTACCGTGTACCGCAAGCTGGCCCGAAAAGGCTAAGCTCAGAGCCGATCAAGGAACCGGATAGCGAACATCTTTACCCGTTCGTATTGCGCATCCAGTCAGCGGTTTGAAAAAACGACTCCCGCAGCCGAGGCCTTAATCCCTCGTTGACTGCCACATCGCCCATCGCCTGGTCCATGCAGGCCAGCCATTGGTCGCGCTCCAGAATACCGATCTTGAATGGCATGTGGCGCGCCCGCAGCCGGGGATGCCCAAAGCGCTCTACGTAGTGCTGTGGCCCGCCCATCCAGCCACACAAAAACCAGAACAGCTTGTCGCGTGCATCGTCCAGCGCAGTGCCATGGGCAGCACGCAAATCCTTGAATGCGGGTTCCAGGTCCATCAGGTCGTAGAAGCGATCTACGAGGATGCGAAGGGTGGCCTCCCCGCCAATCAAGTCAAAGGCCGTGGGGCTCGCATTGGGATCCTCACTCATGTCGTTGCCCTTCGCAGCGTTTCCACCACCGGGCGGCGCAAAACATCGCGCAAGCCCCACCAGCCTGCGGCCAGCGCCAGCGCCGCTCCTGCTACTGCGCCAGTCAGCGGCACCCACAGCGACACCGTCCACTGAAACTCAAACACATATTTGGCCAGTGCCCAGCCCACTGCAGACGCGACGACCGAAGCCAGGAAACCGGCCAACAGACCTACCCCTGCCAGTTCGGTGCGTTGCACCTGGCGCAGCAATTTGCCTTGAGCCCCGACCGCACGCATGACCGCAAATTCCTTGGCACGCTCCTCCCGAGTTGCCGACACTGCGGCAAAAAGAACGACCAGCCCTGCAGCCAGCGTAAATCCGAACAGAAATTCCACTGCGCGAATGACTTGGTCCAGTACTCTTTGCACCTGGTTGATGGTGCTGGTCATGTCCACGTTGGTCACATTGGGAAACTGACGGACCAGCGCATTGTCAAAGCCTTTGGTTTCCGGTGCCTTGAAGGCCCCCATGTACGTACTGGGCACATCGTCCAGGCGGCTTACTGGGTACATCACAAAGAAATTGGCGCGCATGGAACCCCAATCGACTTTGCGCAGCGAACTGATGCGAGACTCGGTTTGTACACCACCAATATCAAATCGCAAGACATCGCCCAATTTAAGGTTCAGCGTTTTGGCTATCCCCTCCTCTACGCTGACTGTGCCCTGCTCCTCCGCAACCCACTCGCCACCCACAACCTCGTTTTGTGCGGGTTTGACAGCACTGTGCGACAGATTGAACTCACGGTCGACCAATCGCTTGGCCCGGTCGTCGGCGTAGTCGTCCGGCGAAACGGACTTGCCATTAACTGCCTGCAGTCGGCCCCGAATCATCGGATACCAGTCAAACTTTGAAACTCCAGCTTGTTTGAGCGCCTGCTGAAAGGAAACCGACTGCTCCGGCATGACGTTGATGACAAATCGGTTGGGCGCATCCGGCGGTGTCGCCTTGCGCCAACTGCCAATGAGGTCGGTGCGCAAAAGCACCAACAGCACCAGTGCCAACAAGCCTACCGACAGGGCGCTCACTTGCACTACGGTGTAGGCCGGCCTGGCAGAGATTTGCCGGGTAGCCAGCACCAACCAGCGTGGTGCGGTGCTTTCATTGACGCTTTTGCGCAGAAGCTTGACTGCAACCCAGCTGAGCGATGCAAACACCAGCACCGCGCCTGCAAAACCACCGACCGCAATCAGTCCCAGGGTAAGGTCGCTACTGGCTGCCAACAACAGGGCAGCAAATCCCGCGACACCCACGCCCAACACACCCAACGAGGCCGGACGCAAATTGCCCACATCACGACGAATCACGCGCAGTGGCGGTACCTGCGCCAACTGCAAAACCGGAGGCAACCCAAACGCCAGTAACAGGGTCAGACCCATGCCTAGCCCGAATGCAACCGGCCAGAACGTTGCAGCGGGCAATGCAGAATCGACCAGACCCGCCAGCAAAAATACAAACAGGTAATGCACGGCATAACCCAATGCCACGCCCAGGCCGCTGGCCACCAGCCCCACGAGTGCGAACTCAAACGTATAACTTGCAGCTATGGACTTTTGGCTCAAGCCCAGCACCCGAAGCATGGCGCAATCATCCAGATGGTTGGCAGCAAAAGCACGCGCAGCCAATGCCACTGCCACAGCACTGAGTAAAGCAGCAAGCAAGGCAACCAGGCTTAAGAACTTACCCGCCCGGTCCAGCGTCTGGCTCATTTCCGGCCGACCCGACTGCAATGATTCCACCCGTATGCCACGCGCTGCACCGTTTTTCACCTGCAGGTCGGCCCATGCCACAAACTTCTTTACCGCTTCGTCTTCACCCGCAACTGCCATACGGTAAGTGATGCGACTGGCAGGCTGTATCAGGCGTGTAGCCTCCACATCGGCTTGGTGAATCATCACACGGGGTGCGAAGTTCATGAAGCCGGCGCCTCGGTCGGGCTCAATCACAATGATGCGGGCAATGGTGAACTGGCTCTCCCCCATCAGCAAAACATCTCCCACCTTCAAACCCAAAGCGTCAAGCAACGGCGCATCTACCCAAGCCTGGCCTGGTTTGGGTATGTCGCGGGTGGGAAGGTCTGGGTCATTTGCAGAAATGGCAACCCGCAAACTCCCCCGCAAAGGATAGCCAGGCTCCACGACCTTGAGAGCAACCAGCTTGGCCGCACCCCCTTGGACGTCGGTCGCGCGCGCCATGGTCGGGAATCCCAGCGTTCTGACTAGCGAAAGACCCTGCTCTTGCGCCCGCTGTACAAAATCTGCAGTAGTGGGGTTGTCGCTGGAAATGACGGCATCTCCGCCCAGCAACTGTCGCGCGTCGCGTTGCAAACCGCCTTGGATGCGATCCGCAAAAAACCCGACGGCTGTCAGCGCCGCAACAGCCAGGACAACAGCCACCATCAACAAGCGCAGTTCGCCCGATCGCAAATCACGCCACAAAGTTCGCCAACCCAAGTGCCAGAAGGAAATATTCATAGCGCAACCTTAGCGCATCTTGGAAACGGTATTTCAGTTCGGGCGGGAAGCCCCCGCAAGCGCCATGCCCAAATTCAGGCGGCGCGCAGGCGACTGCCTGCCAATTCGGGCTGTAGCTGCAAACGATGCGGTGCACTAAAGCACAGAAATCGCCTGTGCGTTGCGCGACCGATGGTGCACAAACCCAGCCGGTGTGCCACCATATGTCCCATCTGGGTAATACCGCTGCGGGAAACCAGCACAGGAATACCCATTTGCGCGGCCTTGATTACCATCTCGCTGGTCATGCGACCGGTGGTGTAAAAAAACTTGTTGTCGCTGCGCATGTCTGGCTGCAATGCCATCCAGCCTGCAATGGCGTCAATGGCGTTGTGTCGGCCCACATCTTCCAAAAACAACAACATTTCCTGGCCTTCAAACAGCGCACAACCATGCACCGAGCCGGCCGCCTTGTAGATACTTTGCTGGAGTCGAATGGCATCCACAATGCCGTAGAGCTGGGCCTGGGTAATAGTGGCGGCGGGCAACTCTAGCTGTTCGACCGAATCCATCAGGTCCCCAAACATGCTGCCCTGCCCACAACCGGTAGTCACCACGCGTTTGGCGGTTTTTTCAGCGATTTGGGAAATACCTGCGTAGGTTTTGACGGCAGCAGCGCCCACCTCCCAGTCCACCGTAATGGACTCCACTTCGCTGGCAGACGCTACCAGACGCTGATTTAGCAAAAATCCCAGCACCAGCCACTCGGGCTGCGCACCCAAAGTCATCAGGGTGACCACCTCACGCTTGTCGACATAGACCGTCAGCGCACGCTCCGACGGTATGGACATCGTGACTAGCTCCCCAAACTCATTGACCACCTCCAACGGGTGGGTCAATGGGACCCTGGCTTGGGTGAGCACAGGCATGGGGGTGTGGCTCAAGGCTTTTTCTTGTCTTTGTCGGTGGGGGCAGATGCCAGCGCAGACGCTGAGGCCGTTGATGCAGCCGGGGTTGCTGCGGGTGGCGCTGCAACATAGGCGCCGGGGTCTACGCAGGGCGCGGCAGCTGCAGGCTTGGCGTCTTTACTGGCTGTTTTCGAGGCCTTAAGGTAATGCGCGGCAACCTTGTCCTGCGATTTGCATAACTGGTACGCATCAACTTTACCGGCATGCGCTGCTTCGGCCAGCACCCAGCGCCAGGGCTGCCAGGGGTTGTCTATTCGCTCGCGCCGCAGGATGACGGCCACCTCCACGCGGGTGGGCATATTGACTGCGGGGATATCCGGTGTGGGCGCTGTGGGGTCACTACTCATGCCCTGGAGTTTAGATCGGCACGGCCAAAGCGCGCCTGCACTCCCAAAGCCCCTCCCGGTTGAATGGCAACAGCCAGGTTTGGAATTCCGGAGTATTTCTACGAGGTGGCAAACACGACCAGGGCTGGAAATGTCCCACGGCAGATGACCTTCACCTGCATTCGACCCCAAGCGGGACCACAGCGACCATCACAAAACCGGTGTCGTCGAGTTTGAGTCGCCAACAAGGTTTGGCCGATTGGCGGATATTCCAAACCGACCCAGCCCCACCTCTTCCAAGTCCTCAGAACGGCGAAGCAGGAACAATACCTCTATCCCCACGCGCTGTGCCATGACCAGCCCTTCGACAGGGCCCGCCACCAGTAAGGCGGTGGCCCAGGCGTCGGCGCGCATGCAGTTAGGCGCCAATACGGTGACCGAAGCCACGGCGTTGTTCACAGGCGCGCATCGACGCGCGTCCATGGTGTGCGCAAGGCGAGCATCGCCCACCTCGATATAACGCCGGTAGTCGCCCGAGGTTGCCACGGACAGATCTTCTAACTCTATGACCCCGTGTGCTGCGCGGCGACCAGCCTCAGGGCTTTCAAGCGCCACAGCCCACGGCGCGCCGCTAGCCTGGCCGCCCATGGCGCGCAATTCCCCATCAAGAGCTACCAACGCATGTCTAACGCCATGCTGTTGCAGCACACGGGCCATGCGGTCCACCGCATACCCCTTCGCAATGCCGCACAGATCGATTTTCAAGGCCGCACTCTTGCGGGCGCGACCAGCGGGTCTATCCAGCTCCAGGCATCCGGGCACAGAAAGAGGCGTGGATTGGCGAGCGTCTCGAATCGCTTGCGCGTCGGGGACATCGCGCACAGCGCCAAATCCCCAGGCGTCGACCAGCGCCCCAACGCACGGATCGAATGCCCCAGCACTCTGGTGTTGGACATCGAGCGCACATTCCAGTACTTCCAGTATTTCAGCGGGCAGGTCCACCCAGGCGTCTACGGGCGCCTGGTTCAGACGCATGAGGTCGCTGTCCGGTTTCCAGGGCGACATCTGCTCGTCTACCTGTTCCACTGCAGCAGCGAGGCCCTGGCGCAAGGCCGTCAGGTTCACAGTTGTGTCGGCGTCGATACTGGCCGACCAGCGTGTACCCATGGTCGGACCATGCAGAGTAGTGCGCTTGCCAGGCACAGCGGGCTCAGAAGACATCTTCAGCATAACGCTCCTTGGCTTTCAGATTCGACACGCTTAAATGCAGTGGTGCTAGCACCAGGTCCAGCGCCTCTGCCACGCCCTGCGCCATGGCGCGACTGCCGCAAACGCGCACGATGGCGCCCTGAGCCACCAGACCGCGCACGCGCTCGGCGTCCCGGCGCAGGGCGTCCTGCACATAGCCACCACCGTCGGGCACGCGGGAGAAAGCCGTCTGCATCGTTGTCAGGCGCCCCTCGCCGAGCCAGCGCTGAATTTCCGTGCCGAAGTAAAAGTCCTGCGCGGGATCCCGTCCACCAAAGAACAGGTGCATCGGGCTGCGTCTGTCGTTGCGGCGGATGAAACCGGCCAGCGGCGACACGCCTGTGCCCGCCCCAATCAGCAACACAGGGCGTCGTGATCGCGGCAGCGCAAAGCCAGGGTTGGGCCGGATAAAGGCGGTGATAGTGCCGCCTTTCCGCAGGCCTAACAAATGCGAAGAGCACACACCACCTGGCATTTGACGCACGCAGATTTCCAGAAATCCGTCCTCCCAGCCCGAGGCCAGCGAGTAGTAGCGCGGCACGGCCGAACCTGGTGGCACGATACCCACGAGATCGCCTGCTGCAAACCGCGCCAGACCGTACCCACGCAGGCGCGCGCCCAGGCTCTGTGCAGGCCAGGCAAATCGCAGGATGGCCGTTGCCTGTCCGGTGACGCCGAGGTAATCCTGGCGTGCCATGAGCGTGAGCGCCGCAGTGGGCGGCACGCGGGGTACATGCTCAAGCACCAAAGGTTCACTCAGCGCCTGTGCCAGGGCAGTGCCCCAGCGCGCAAACTGCTGCGCCGATTGCTGGTGAATGCACTCCAGCGGCAGCAGCGCAGGCCACCCCTTTGCCCGCAGCGTCTGATCCAGCGCCTCTGCAAAGGCGCAGAAGGCCGGAAACTGCCGATCGCCAAAGCCCAGCACCGTCACTGGTACGCCACTGGCGTTGAGCTTGGCGATGTGCTCCAGGGCGTGGCTTGCGTGGGCCGGGGCCTGCCCTTCGCCATAGGTGGCGGCCAACACAAACACCTGCTTCGTGGCGGGTGTGGTTTGAAAGTTCTCCAGCGCGCTGGTGTGTACGCGGTGGCCAACTTGGCTCAACCCGTCTTGCAGCGTTTGGGCGAAACCCCAGGTGCTGCCGCCTTCGCTGGCAACGAAGATGAGCACATCGGCCTGTGCCAGCGGGCTGTTGCCCGTGATGTGTGGAGCCTGGCGGCGTGCCTGCCACCAAATGACAACGCCCGACAGCCAAAACAGCAGCACGCTGGCGCCCACGAGCCCGAGCACAAGGGCCCAGGGCCAGGCCGCTTCGCCCGTGTGCAGCACCGCGGCCAGTTCGAAAACGCGCTGCGTAAGGGTTACCTCCTGCCAGGCCAGCATCTGGCCTGAGTACTGGTCGATCCAACCTTGTCCCTGTTCGGTGGTGACCTTCCAGGTATCTTCCGGATCAGTAGCACCGGGAAAATTCAGCTTGCGCAAATCCTGCACTACAAGGCTTTGCAGCGGGGCGAGCCGTGCGCCCGCAATGGCTGGCTTGCCGGTGACCACCGAGAGCACGTCAGGCTCGATTCTGCTGTCCGGTGCGATGAGCCCCAGAGTCGATGCGCTCATGGTCAGTGCAGTGAGTGATGTCAAGCAAAGGACTGCAAGTACCACACGGCCCGCGACCACATGGATGCGCTGCGCCAGCGAGCCGCGCACCCGCGAAGCCAGCCGCCGCCAGCCGCCCATGCGCCGCAG
>CAJBMJ010000480.1 GCA_903954045.1 uncultured beta proteobacterium
ACCACTCCAATGAAAACGGTACACAACAGAGCCAGCACCGGAGAGCCGTAGCTCCAGAAGTCCGAGGGCTGCTGGCGCGCTTCGAGTTTGAGCTTACGCATGTTGCACCTCCGCCCCTTGAGGCTCCCACAAACCGCTCATCCATTCCCCTATCTTTTCAATGGTCGCCTCTGCCAGCGGGATGGAGGGCGACAGGCGGCCCCTGGCAATCACATGCAGCCGGTCGCTCACCTCGAACAACTCGTCCAACTCTTCGCTAACCACCAGCACGGCGCAACCCGCATCACGCAAGGCCAGAATTTCACCGCGAATTTGCGCTGCGGCCCCCACGTCAACCCCCCAGGTCGGCTGGGACACGATGAACAACTTGGGCTTGGCGTCAATCTCACGACCCACAATAAATTTCTGCAAGTTGCCGCCCGAGAGAGACTTGGCTACCGCGCGCGGTCCTCCTGCCTTGACATTGAAAGCCTTGATGATGCCCGCCGCGTGCGCTTCAAGCTGCTTGACACCAATCCAGCCGCCAGCGACTTTCGGGTGCGAGATGGATTCAGTGCGGGTCAGCAGCATGTTGTGGGCCAGACTCAGGGTGGGCACCGCTCCCCGGCCCAAGCGTTCCTCGGGAACAAAGTGCAGGCCCAGTTTGCGGCGCCCACCGGGGTGCATGCGCGAAACGTCCGCCTCGCCGATATGAATACTGCCACGCGGTGAGCGGCAGTCTTCACCCGAAAGGGCGTAGAGCAACTCTCTCTGGCCATTGCCAGAGACCCCGGCAATGCCAACCACTTCGCCCGATCGCACATGCAGATGGATGTCGTCCAGATCCACCCCGAACTGGTCCTCGCGCTTCAGGCTCAGACCTTTGACGTGCATGACAGCTGCACCGGCGTGCTTGGCAGTGCGCTCCAGCAGCGGTGGCTCGGCGCCAATCATCATGCGCGAGAGCGAGGCATTGGATTCCTGTGTGGGGTTGCAGACCCCGGTGACTTTGCCGCCGCGCAGCACGGTGCAGGCGGTGCAAAGCTCACGGATTTCATGCAGCTTGTGCGAAATGTACAGAATGCTGCAACCTTCTGAGGCCAGCTTTTTGAGTACCACAAACAGTTTTTCCACAGCCTGGGGAGTGAGCACCGACGTGGGCTCGTCCAGAATGAGCAGTTCCGGGCGGGTCAGCAAGGCGCGAATAATCTCTACGCGCTGCATCTCCCCCACGCTCAAGGTGTGCACCGGGCGCGACGGGTCAATGTCCAGACCGTATTCGGTCGCCTTGGCCAGAATGCTGGCAGTGACCTGCTCGAGCGAATTGCGTGTCAGGCCCAGCCAGACGTTCTCGGCCACCGTCATGGTGTCAAACAGGTTGAAGTGCTGAAACACCATGCTGATGCCGTTGGCCCGCGCTTCCTTGGGGTTGCGAATCTGCATCAACTGTCCATTGAGCCGTATTTCGCCCGCGTCGGGCTTGACCGAGCCATAGATGATTTTCATCAGGGTTGATTTGCCTGCGCCGTTTTCGCCAAGAACCGCGTGGGTTTCACCGGGCATCACGGTCAGCGACACATCACTGTTGGCAACCACGCCAGGGTAGGCCTTGGTGATACCGGTCAATTGGAGTCTGGGAGTCGTCATGGTGCGGTCATGGGTTGGTCTGCCTCGGTTGTCATCCGTCTTTTTTCAGCGACGCTGCGACAGACTTTACACGCTCGCGCAACCAGCGGCCGGATGCGGAGGCGTGGGTTCGTTCATGCCAAAGCTGGTAATACATCATGCGGGGAAACTCCACGGGACAGGGCAATATCACCACCGGCAGCGTATCCACAAAGCGTTCGCAATACTGCCGCCCGGTGGTCAGAACCAGCAAGGTTGATGCCACCATGGCCGGTATCAGCCCAAAATACGGGCAGCGGGCTGCGATGTGGCGCTGCAGGCCCAGCTCGAGCAGGTGGGCATCAATAAATCCTTTGGCGCCAGGGTGCGTCGCCATGGGAGCTACGTGCTCCGCTTCCAGCCAGGCAGTCTGGTCCCAGCCGCGACGCGCTGCCGGGTGCTTTTTTGACACCAGGCAGACCACTTCATCGCCAAACAAGCGCCCCAGATGCAGGTCTTGCGGCGGTGCAGGCCAGTTGCCGATCACCACATCCACATCCCCCTGCGCGAGCTGGGTGCGGTAGTCGGTGGCAGCCGACAGCGGATGGATTTCGACCTCGCTCAAAGGGGCCTTGGCCTTGATTTCCGCTACCAGCCCGGGCAAGAACAGGGGATCGAGATAGTCTGCAGCCGCCACACGGAAGGTGACACGCGCGGTGGCCGCCTCGAAGCCCCTGGCATCTGAAAACAGCATCTGGGCGGCACGCAAGATGCTTGCACTGGGCTCCAGCATGCGCAGTCCCGCCTCGGTGGGCACCATGCCAGGGCCCGAGCGCACCAAAAGTGGATCTCCTGCGAATGCGCGCAGTCGTTTCAGAGCGCTGCTGACCGCTGGCTGGTGCATACCCAGGCGGACGGCTGCTTTTGAAACGCTACGTTCGGTTAGCACGGTGTGAAGGACCTTGATCAAATGAAGGTCTATCTTGTCGAAAAGGGACTGGTCTCTCATACTGATGCTGCAATGTGTGCCATATGCTAATGCGTATGAACCCGAAGGCTCTACCGATTTACCCTCCCGCACGAGGA
>CAJBMJ010000481.1 GCA_903954045.1 uncultured beta proteobacterium
ACCTGGGCAATCTGCTCGGTGAAATCCGGGTTTGAAGCATCCACTACGTGCAACAGCAAGTCTGCATCAATCGCTTCCTGCAAGGTCGCCTGAAAAGCATCAATCAGCCCATGGGGCAAGTCCCGGATGAACCCCACGGTATCGGAGAGTGAGACCGAGCGCCCTGCTTCGCCGAGATACAACTGACGGGTCGTGGTATCGAGGGTGGCGAACAATTGATCGGCCGCGTAGGCTCTGGCTTTGACCAAGGCATTGAAAAGCGTAGATTTCCCTGCATTGGTGTAACCAATGAGCGATATGTTGAATGCATCCCTGCGGTCCCTTTGCCGCCTTTGGGTCTGACGCTGCCGCTTGACTTTGGTGAGCCGGTCCTTGGTGCGCTTGATGCTCTCGCTGATCATGCGACGATCCAACTCAATCTGCTTCTCACCGGGACCTCCACGTACGCCCGCGCCACCTGTTTGTCGCTCCAAGTGCGACCAGCGTCGAACCAGCCGGGTACTGAGGTATTGGAGCCTAGCCAACTCCACCTGCAACTTGCCTTCATGGCTACGCGCTCTTTGAGCGAATATTTCAAGTATCAGGTAAGTGCGGTCATTGACCGGTAGCTCGAGATGGCGTTCCAAGTTGCGCTGCTGTCCAGGACTCAAGGCCTGGTCAAACAAAATTTCTTGGGCACCAGTTTGCGCTGCTAGCAGTTTGATCTCATCCGCCTTGCCGGACCCCACAAACAGTGCAGCATCAGGTGCCCGACGTTTGCATGTGATCCGGGCAACAGGAGTCATGCCTGCCGTCTGGGCCAAAAGACCCAACTCCTCTAACTCGCCATCAAAATTAGGATGCCCCAGATCTACGCCGACCAGAATAGTGGGGGCAACAGGGGGACTAAGTACAGCAGTCAAGTCGAAAAGAGTGAGTCCGAGCGCAAAGAAATAGCCACTGGCGTGGCCATCGCATCAAGTGGCAGGAACTTCTTCACCACCGCTGGCAGGGAAGTTCACAGCGCGACCTGGAACAATGGTTGAAATAGCGTGCTTGTAGACCATCTGCGTCACTGTATTGCGCAAGAGCACAACGTATTGATCAAAAGACTCGATCTGACCCTGCAACTTGATACCGTTTACCAAATAAATGGATACCGGGACATGTTCTCTGCGCAAGGCATTGAGAAACGGGTCTTGTAAAAGCTGGCCTTTGTTATTCACGATATTTTCCGTGTTCAGGAATTTAAGAAGGGCTGACGATACCACACCCACCAGGTTTAATCGTCGCCCTTGCCAGAATAGGGATTCTGTGAGGTTTTCATCTCTATGCGCAGGGGTGTTCCAATCAAATTAAATTCCTTGCGGAAACGTCCCTCCAGAAAGCGCTTGTAGGCTTCTGTAACGTGCTCCAGGGAATTGCCGTGGACCACGATCACCGGCGGATTCATTCCGCCCTGGTGGGCATAACGCAACTTGGGCCGGTACATGCCGGTTTTTTTGGGTGTCTGAAACTGAACCGCTTCCAAAAGCATGCGCGTAAGGACGGGCGTCGGCATCTTGCAATTGGCGGCCCGGTGTGCCTGTGCCACCGACTCCCACAGTGGTCCGAGACCTTGGCGCTTTTGGGCTGAGATCCAGTGAACTGCCGCAAACTTCAAGAAACCCATCCGTGTTTCCATGGAACGCTTGACGAGTTCTCTCTGGTACTCGTCCACGGCGTCCCATTTGTTCACCGCAATAACCACTGCCCGACCCGATTCGAGGATATATCCGGCGATATGCGCGTCCTGGTCCGTCACACCTTGGGTGGCATCAATCAACAAGAGAACAACACTGGCGGACTCAATGGCTTGCAGCGTTTTGACCACTGAAAACTTCTCAATGGCTTCAAAAACCTGCCCTTTGCGACGCAAGCCAGCGGTATCGACCAACTCAAACTTCTGCCCGTTGCGCTCGAAAGGTACTGAAATCGCGTCACGGGTCGTACCTGGCATATCAAAAGCAACCAAGCGCTCTTCACCCAACCAGGTGTTGATCAAGGTCGACTTGCCCGCATTGGGTCGTCCGGCCACTGCCAACTTGATTACGGCTGCGTCATCCTGTGCAGCAACGTCATCATCGTCTCCCGAATCGAGTGGCTCCAGGGCTGACTCCACTAGGTCGCGTATTCCCTGCCCGTGCGCAGCAGACACAGGAAGAACATTGCCCAGCCCCAGTTCAAAAAACTCCCCGAGTTGCACGCCCTCGGTCATACCCTCGGCTTTGTTTGCCACCAACGTGCAGGGCTTCCCGAGCTTGCGCAGGTAATTTGCTATCTCGTGATCCTGTGCAGAGACACCTGCCCTGGCATCGACCACGAACACGACAACATCGGCCTCGGCAATGGCTTGGCGCGTTTGCTTGGCCATTTCCTTGTAGATGCCGCTGGTCGCGTCTGGCTCAAATCCCCCGGTGTCAATCACGATGTACTCGTACTTTCCCTGCCGCCCCTGGCCATAGTGCCTATCCCGGGTAAGCCCAGCAAAATCTGCCACGATGGCATCGCGACTTTTAGTGAGTCGATTGAATAGCGTCGACTTGCCGACGTTGGGCCGACCCACCAAGGCAAAAACAGGTTTCATGGTGCCAGTTCAGGTAAGTTAGTCGGGACGAAAACCCAGTACCTTACCCAGACGGGTCACAACCACCAGGGTCTGTCCCACCAAAATCGGGGAGGCAGCAATTGGCGAATTGTCCGTAGGAATCCGCTGCAAAAGACTTCCGTCTTCCCGGGAAAAGAAATGAAGCAGTCCCGCCTGATCACCCACAACCACAGAGCGCCCGACTAAAAGTGGGGCTCCAAGTCCTCGAAATCTCAGCCGGTCATTCACCCAGATGCGTTCACCATCAGCCCGATTCCAGGCTACCAACTTGCCATCGCCCTCGGTGCCGAAAAGCGTTGTTGCATCACCATGCAAGCCGGTGCTGCCGTTTGCAGGCTTGCTCCATATCGGCGAGCCCTTAACCACGTTAATGCAGCCGACTGCAGATTGAAAGGCCCTCACACAGGCGACGTCACCCACTCGGCTTACACCGGCGACCAGATCAACCAGACGTTCCACTTCGTTGGTGCCACGACTGTTCGCGATGGGCACATCCCATCGTATGGTTCCGCTTTGAGAATTCAAACCCACCAGGCGACCGCCCCACCCTACAACCAAGGCGTCGCCTGCGCCAAAAATAACCCCGGCCTGCCCCAGTATGAGTGGGTCTACCGCACGCTGCTGCTGCCATAACTTGCGTCCAGTAGCGGCATCGAAAGCGGCTATGGACCGGTCACCGGCCAACACAAAGACGCGGCCCCCTGCAACGTAGGGTGCGGTTTGCGTGCTTGCGCCCAGTTTTTGACGCCAAAGCTCCTTACCCGCATCCAGAAGAATGACTTCGTTGTCTCTACTCACAACTGCCGCGTAACGACCGTCACTGCCCACACCAGCTACCAGAGCTGACTGAAGCTTGGTACGCCATACATCCTGACCGCTATCGGCACCGATTGCAGCCACCATGCCGTCCGAGCTGGCCAAAAAGATTTGACCTTGAAACTCACGCACACTCAGCGCAAACCCAATTGTGCCGAGCCCATTCACCCACGCCTGCTTGATGCCCAACAGGGACGGATTAGGTTCTAGCTCCGACGGCTTGGGCTTCTCCGATGACGCGCAACCGACCAGCAAAGCACCCATTGCCAAGATAGCCAAAAACCGAGACACGATCAGGAGTGAACCTCGCATCAATTGGTTCCTTCAGCGGGATTAACGCCCAGCGCATTCAACTTGACTTCGACCATACGGCGATAGTCGGATCGCAGGTCAGCAGCTTTGAAGGCCGCTTGATACTGAGCAACGGCTTCGGTTTTTTTGCCCTGAGCAGCGAGTACGTCCCCCCTCCGGTCCGCTGCCAAGGCGGAAAATTCGGGTGTTACGCCAGAATCCAAAACTTTCAGAGCTTCCTCGTAGGATTTCGATTCCAGGTGCAGGCCAGCAAGTCGCAACTTGGCGATGGATGCGTATCCCTTATCTGAAGATTTGTCTGCCACCCAACCCAAGGCAGCTTTGGCGGAATCGGGTTGCCCCAATTCGTACAAGGACTTGGCAACGAGCAAGCCTGCTTGCTGCGCGTAGGCAGTGGGCCCGAAGCGGTCTTTCATGTCCGCAAAGGCACGCTCCACTTTGGCAGCTTCACCACCACGAATGGCGCGCTCCACTTCGTCGTACATGGCAGAGGCCTGAGAAGCCTGATTTCGCTGCCAATACTGGTAGCCATTCCAAGCTGCAAATGCCCCCAGAACTGCAATCAACAACCATGTAATGGCGTTGCCGTATCTTTTCCAGAAATGCTTGATTTCTTCAAGTTGTTCCTGTTCTTCGAGATCGAGATGATTTGCCATAGATTAAGTCAGTTAAGCGGCGGATTGTAGACTCGATGCCCATCGCTCGGGATGATCCATAGGCTGCGTTACCTGAGGGACTTGCGCATCTCTCAGAGACTTCACTGAAACCAACCCTGCAGAAACCTCATCTTTTCCAAAGACCAAGGCAAATCTAGCTCCTGATGCGTCTGCGCGTTTGAATTGCGATTTCATGCTCGCAAATCCTTCCGCAGATGAGGCATGCATCTGTACTGAAACACCCTGAGCCCTCAAGCCTTGCAAGCAGGCCATGACTGAAGGTAGAAAAGCCGCTTCGGTTATCACTGCATAGGCGTCAGTAGTGGAGACAGCAGTTGCATCTCCCTTCTCCTTGAGCAACTCCAGAACTCGCTCTACTCCCATGGCCCAGCCAACCGCTGGAGCAGGTTTCCCACCTACCTGTTCTGTCAGGTAGTCATAGCGCCCACCGGCACAAATCGTTCCTTGTGCTCCCAGCTTGGTAGTAACGAACTCGAAAACAGTGAGGTTGTAGTAGTCCATACCACGAACCAAACGCGGATTCATGGTGTAGGCCACACCGTTGGCATCCAGTATCGATGTCACTACGCCAAGGTGAGAGCGCGATGCCTCGCCCAAAAAATCCAGCAATCGGGGAGCGGCCTCGATCACTTCCTGCATGGCCGGATTCTTGCTGTCAAGCAACCGAAGTGGATTGAGGTGCAACCTTCTTTTGGCCTCGTCATCCAGCACATCCAGGTTTCGCTCGAAATGAGCAATGAGCGCTGCGCGATGGAGAGTCCGTTCGGCGGGTTGTCCCAGGCTGTTGATTTGCAATGCAACGTCTTCAAGCCCTATGTCTTTCCACAGATCGCAAGCCATCAGAATCAGCTCGGCATCCAATTCACCGCCCGAAAACCCCAAAGCTTCTGCCCCGATCTGGTGAAACTGACGATATCGACCCCGTTGAGGCCGTTCATGCCGAAACATGGGGCCCATGTAATACAGTCTTTTGCCGCCGTTGTACAAAAGTGAGTGTTCCACCACAGCTCTGACAACACCCGCAGTGTTCTCCGGTCGCAAAGTGAGCGCTTCGCCGTTGAGACGATCCTCAAACGAGTACATCTCTTTTTCAACGATGTCGGTGACTTCGCCCAGACCTCTGACGAAAAGCGCAGTCGGCTCGACAATGGGTGTGCGAATATTCTCGTAGCCAAAGCGTCGCATCAAAGAGCGGACTTGGTGTTCCAGCGCCTCCCAGCGCGCGGAGTCAGGCGGGAGGATGTCATTCATTCCCTTGACGCCTGACAGCTTCTCTATTCTGCGTTGGGCAGTTGTATCTACCATGCGTTCTCTTAATTGGAAGTAGCAGCGCCGCCGGGGCCAAAACGCCGCTGGATGTAATCTTCAACAATGGACTGAAACTCCACTGCTATGCCATCACCACGCAGTGTCATTCGTTTCTCTCCGTCAATGAACACTGGTGCCGCAGGCGCCTCACCCGTACCAGGAAGGCTGATACCGATATCGGCATGCTTACTCTCGCCCGGGCCATTGACAATGCATCCCATGACTGCCACTTTCAGGCCTTCTACGCCGGGATAGGTGTTTCGCCAAACAGGCATTTTCTCCCTCAGGAAATCATCAATTTTCTTGGTCAGCTCCTGGAAAGTCGTGCTCGTGGTGCGGCCACAACCTGGACAAGCCGTCACGCTGGGGACAAAGGTTCGCAAACCAAGCGCCTGCAAAATTTCGGAAGCGATCAAAACTTCCTGTGAGCGAGACTCCCCTGGTGCAGGGGTCAGGGACACGCGGATGGTGTCGCCAATCCCTTCCTGCAACAGCACCGCAAGCGCCGCACTGGACGCAACGGTGCCTTTGGTTCCCATCCCAGCCTCGGTAAGTCCCAGATGCAATGGGTAGGTGCAGCGAATGGCCAGTTCCCTGTAGACAGCAATCAGATCCCGCACTCCGCTGACTTTGCAGGACAACATGATCTGGGCCGGATCCATTCCGATTTCCTGTGCACGTTGTGCTGACGAAATGGCCGATGTAATCAGCGCCTCGTACATCACGGGCTTGGCGTCCCAAGGTATTGCCCGCTTGCTGTTATCGTCCATCATAGATGCGAGCAATTCTTGGTCCAGGCTCCCCCAGTTCACACCGATGCGAATCGGCTTGTCCCAACGCAATGCAGCCTCAATCATTTGCCCAAACTGGACATCGCGCTTGTCACCTTTGCCAACGTTTCCGGGGTTGATTCGGTATTTGGATAACGCCTTTGCACACTCTGGATAGTCTGCCAATAACCGGTGACCGTTGTAGTGAAAATCCCCGATCAAGGGGACATCTACCCCCATGCGATCGAGCTGCTCTCGAACGTAGGGGACGGCTTGGGCGGCTTCCGGCGTATTGACGGTAATTCTTACCAACTCTGAGCCAGCGAGGGCCAATTCCTTGACCTGAATGGCAGTACCCACTGCATCGGCCGTGTCGGTGTTGGTCATGGATTGAACACGCACCGGAGCTCCGCCTCCAACGGTAACTGTCCGCCCTCCCCAAACAACCTTCGACTGCAAAGACGCACGCAAAGCCGGGGATGCCAGGGCTATGGAGGATTGAGAAGCCACTACTTCACCTCGAATCTTGCAACGTTGTCTTTGGAGGTGACCGCGTCCAGAGAGAAAGGCTTCCCACGAACCTCCACTTCAGTCACATCGGCCCGCCCGACAATAACGGACAGTGGCAGCGCGCCAGAGGCACCCGCTGTCTCTCCCTGACTAAGCATCCGGCGCAATGACACAACACCTTTGGCATCGGTCACTTCAATCCACGAACTTCCTCTGACCCTAAATGCAACAGTTCCCGTACCAACCCCTGCTACATCTGCCGCCAAGGCGGGCTCTACCCCGGCGGAAGCGACCAATTGAGGGGCTTCAATTGCCACGCTCCCGGCGGGAACAATGACTTCGGAAGGAGCAGCGGGGCCACTGGATGGGACCGTGGAAGAAGGCAGCACCACCGGAGCGGAAGTCTCGGCAACTACCTCAAGCTCGGCCGTCTTCTTCACATCGGAAGAATATTCAGGGAAGAAAAGTACTCCCAAAAGAGCCAACAACAAAATCACCACCGTGATGACTGCCGGCTTGCCGATACTTGGGGTGCTGAATGTGCCCGCAAATTTGTGGGACTGAAAAGGCGTGTTGATACCCACATCGGCGGAAACCAAACGCGGCTTGTGCAAATGCGGCAACTTGGCCAATATGGGCTCAGGGTCTACTTTCAGTGCACGGCATACGCCGGAAGCCAAGGCTCGCACAAAAACAGCATCAGGCAGAGCTTCGTACCGGTCGGCCTCCAAAGCCTCCAACTTTTTCACCGGAACCTTCATGGCTACCGCCAAAGCTGCGATGTGCAGCCCCGAGGCTTCCCTAGCCGCACGCAAGAGAGCGCCAGCCGTCATCTCTTGCGCGGTTCCTTGGCCAGAGTTGTCATCGCCCACATTGACAGACTCACTCATCAAAATTACCTCTATCCATGGCCAATGCTTCCCGTGACTGGGGGAACCGTTTCTTCAACTGCGTAGAAAGCTGCGCTTGCGCCTCGAAATTTCGAAGGCGTCGCTCTACTTTGATACCCAACCAGAGAGACTCCGCACTTGCTTGTTCACTGTTATTCAGCCTGCGAATATAAAACTGGGCCCGAGTCAGGTCACCTTTTTGAAAAAAGAGAGAGGCCAGCTTGTAACCCGCCACCGGGTTTGCTGGGTCCACCTCGTATGCCCTCAAAAAGCTCGTTTCGGCTTCCCCGGTTTGTCCCGAGGAAAGCTGGCAAATGGCGAGCTCTGTCCACGTATTGGACCTGCGACCATATCCGGCAGTGTCCAGCGCCTGGGTAAACATTTTTTTTGCATCAGCCGAACGCCCCTGTTTGCACAACAAAACACCGTAGTTGTGCTTGACCTCTGCGGAAGCCGGGTTCAGAGACAGCGCCTTTTGAAAACTCGCGTCAGCAAGCGGGAAATCACCCAACCGCATGTAAATCAGCCCGCGCATGCTATAGGCTTCGAACCAATTCGGATCTGCAGCGATGGCCTGCTTCACTTCATCCAAAGCAATGGTCGTTTTTCCGTCGCTGAAATACAGCACCGCCAGACGCAAACGATTGGTGGCGCGCTTTCTACTCTCTGGTTCATCCGACTCGGTAAAACTTTCCGTTTGACCCGCCACGGTCTGATTGGTAGAACCACATCCGGTCAACATTGCAGCGCATACGCTGGTCAATAAAGCCAGCAGGACCAACCCACGTGCCACTTTTTGAAATAGGTCTCTATCAACCATTGACCACATCCTTTGATCGGGTCTTCAAACCTGAAGATCCTTTGTGCAAATCAATCCCACGCTGCAGAACAATGCGCTTGTACACAGCCGTTCGATCCTGAACGTCTCCCGCCAGTTGACCACACGCAGCATCGATATCATCTCCGCGCGTCTTGCGAACAGTTGTAACGATCCCCGCATCACTCAAGGTTTTTGCAAAATTGAGCACAGCGCCAGCGTTCGACCGAACCAAACCCGATGCAGGAAACGGATTGAAGGGAATCAGATTGAATTTGCACCAGGCGCCGTCGCCAGCCTGCCGGACCAGCCTCACCAATTCATGCGCGTGATCAACGGAATCATTGACTCCGTCCAGCATGCAGTATTCAAAAGTAATAAAGTCTCTCGGCGCAAACTTCAAGTAGCGGTGACAAGCTTCCAGTAACTCCGCGATGGGGTATTTACGATTCAGGGGAACGAGGTTGTTTCTCAGAATGTCGTTGGGGGCATGCAGAGAAACCGCAAGCGCCACAGGACAATCATGCCCCAAACGATCGATCATGGGGACTACGCCCGACGTTGACACCGTGACTCTGCGACGTGAAAGTCCATACCCATGGTCATCGAGCATGACTCGTAAGGCAGGCACCAAGGAACCATAGTTCTGCAGGGGCTCACCCATTCCCATCATCACCACGTTGGAAATGACACGATCAGGAGAATGCAGGTGGTCACGCAAAAACCGCTCTGCGAACCAAAGTTGCCCCACAATTTCGGCCACCGTCAAGTTACGGCTAAACCCCTGATGACCTGTTGAGCAAAACCTGCAACCAACCGCACATCCCGCTTGCGAAGATACGCACAAGGTGCCTCTGCCCTCTTCGGGAATGAAAACTGTCTCGACAGCGTCACCACCTCCAACGTCAAAGAGCCACTTGATTGTTCCGTCACCGGATATGTGCTGGGAAATGACCGGCATCCCCCGGATACTGGCACCCGATTTAAGCTTCTCTCGCAAGGACTTTGCGAGGTCGCTCATTTCGTCAAAGTTCGAGGCGCCTTTTTGGTGTATCCATCGAAACAATTGGGTCGCGCGAAAGCGCTTTTCACCAAGCCGATCGCAAAAAACGGCCAAACCCTCGAGGTCGTAATCGAGCAGATTGGCCGTCATTTCATGAATTAACGTGAGTAAACGTTCATGCCAGGGAAGAAAAACGCAACTTCCACCGCAGCAGTTTCAGCAGCGTCCGAGCCATGGACGGCGTTCGCATCAATACTGTCGGCGAAATCGGCACGGATGGTACCTGCAGCAGCCTTCTTGGGATCAGTTGCACCCATCAAATCACGATTTTTCAGAATTGCGTTCTCGCCTTCCAGAGCCTGGATCATGACCGGTCCGGAGATCATGAAGTCCACCAAATCTTTAAAGAAAGGGCGAGCCTTGTGGACCGCGTAGAAAGCCTCTGCATCGCCACGGGACAAATGCACCATGCGTGCAGCTACCACTTTTAGTCCGGCAGCTTCAAACCGAGCGTAAATCTGACCAATCACATTTTTTGCGACTGCGTCAGGTTTGATAATGGAAAGGGTACGTTCGATTGCCATGTTGAAAATTCCTAAGCTAAGTGAAACTCTGCGTTCCCGATTGGAACAAAGCCCGTCATTTTAGCATTTCAAGTTACCGATTGCGGCCCCCGCGCTTGGGACCACCTCCGTTGCCCCTGGGACGCTGGCCGTCAGCGTTTCGCTGCCGCGTGAAGCTTTCGGCACCTATGTAGCCAAATGAGGTCTTCATCGGGTCTGGCTGTCCTGCAGAGCCTTGCGTATCGATGCCTTTGTCAAGTCTGCCTCCACGACCGTTTTGACCATTTCTTGTCGGATTGCGTGGGCCACCTGGCCTGCCATTGTCACGTGAGTTCCCTCTGGGGCCGCCAGTTGCAGCCCTTGCCCCAGGCTCGCGCTGGGGCACACCACCACCAGCCGCTTGTACGAGTGACCGAATATCCGAATCGTCCAACTCCATCCAGGCACCACGCTTGAGTCCTCTGGGCAAGACCATTGCGCCATATCGAATTCGAATCAGCCTGCTGACAGCGTGACCGACCGACTCCAGCATTCGACGGACTTCCCGATTGCGCCCTTCGGAAATAGTAACGCGGTACCAGCAGTTGGACCCTTCTCCGCCGCCGTCCTCGATAGAACCAAACTGAGCTACTCCGTCCTCCAGCGTCACGCCATCCAGCAACCTTTGTTTCTCTTCCTTGGTCAAGGCACCCAGGACGCGTACGGCATATTCGCGTTCCAGGCCAAAACGCGGATGCATCAGGTTGTTGGCCAATTGGCCCGAACTCGTGAACAAAAGCAGGCCTTCTGTATTCAGATCCAATCTCCCCACCGACTGCCATTTCCCATTCTGCAATTTGGGCAGTCTACGGAATACGGTAGGCCGATTTTGGGGGTCATCGTGCGTGACCACTTCGCCCACTGGCTTGTGGTAGGCAATCACTCGTGCAGGAGGGGGGTCGATGCGCACCCGAATCGGCTTGCCATTGACCTTAATGCTGTCACCGAACTGGATTCGCTGACCGATGTGAGCCGGCTCATTGTTGACAGAGATGCGCCCTTCGAGGATCAATTGTTCCATTTCAAGCCGAGAACCCATTCCCGATTGCGCCAGCACTTTGTGCAACTTTGGGGTCTCAACCATGGGTGCGAGCACCCGCTTGGGGGCAAGCAAGTCAGACCGTTCTTCATCTGCATCGAACTGCCCAGTCAGTATGTCGTCGAATCGGTTGACAGATGCTGCCAGGCCAGTCGGAAGTTCACCCACGACGGCATTCGATTCGGAAGCAATGCGAGTGTCTGAAGGTTCAGCCATTGCGGGCTCGGCAGTCGAATCATCAGGGTTGTTTGGGTTCATTGTTTATTTCCGTCCAAAAAGACTTCTCCAGGGTCGACTGTCACATCCAGTGGCATGTCAATTTGCGCACCTTCGGCATCCACTTCCGATTCCGGGGCGGCGCCCGGTGACGACAAAGCCGTTGTCGAATCGAGTAAATCACTGAAGGCATCCGCCGTTTGATGGGGCCTCTCCAAAACCGGCAACTGGTCCAAAGACTCGAGCCCCAAATCGTCCAGAAACTGCCGCGTCGTTGCAAATAGCGCTGGACGACCTGGCGCATCCCGGTGACCAATCACTTCCACCCACCCCCGATCCTCTAACTGCTTGATTAGCAAAGAGCTGATGGTTACCCCTCGGATATCCTCCATGTCGCCACGGGTGACCGGCTGCCGATATGCAATGATGGCAAGCGTCTCCAAGGTCGCACGGGTGTAGCGCGGGGGCTTTTCCGGATGCAGGCGGTCCAGGAATTCCCGCATTTCAGGACGACTTTGGAATCTCCATCCAGAAGCGACCCCCACCAGTTCCACCCCGCGACCAGACCAATCCAGCCGTATTTCGTCAAGAAGCAACTTGATAGTATCTGAGCCCATCGCGTCTGCAAAAAGCGCGCGCATATCACGCAGCGGCAGAGGCTGCTGTGAGCAAATCAATGCGGTCTCTAGGACTCGCTTTGCGTCCGCCATGTTCATTTTTGGGCAATAAATCCGCAAATACCACCTGATAGATGGCCATCAAGTTGACTGCATTTGAAAGGCAGTGGGGCGATATGTTCGCCTAGCCTACCCATAGCCATAGCCATCGGCCTGGGTGTTCAGAGGCTGCTAGCCTCCTCGTGCCGATTGTATCGCAGGCCCCAAAGCTCCAACATCGCGGAAAAATCAGGAGGAGGTTGGCATTCGAACCACAACGCCGCTCCGGTCACGGGGTGTTCAAAAGCAAGCCGCACAGCGTGCAAGGCCTGTCGGTTCATCGGTGCCACGGGTACTCCACCATAGGTGATATCAGCAACCAATGGGTGCCCCAATGATGCCATGTGTACCCGAATCTGGTGAGTTCTCCCGGTATGCAAAATGCAGCGCACCAGGCAGCCCAACGGGGAGTTTTTCAGCAAGATGAAGTCCGTTTTGGCAAGTTTGCCCGGGGCGGACTGCAGGTCAACAACCGCCATGCGCAAACGATTGCGAGGATCCCGACCAATCGGGGCATCCACAGTCGCCTCTCTGGAGCCCTTCCAGCTGTGCATTCCCAATGCTAAATACTGCCGACTCACCAATCTTGCCGCAATGGCCTTGACCAACCGGTCCATGGCCGTCCGCGATCGTGCAACCACCATCAAACCACTGGTGTCTTTATCGAGTCGATGCACGATTCCAGCTCGTGGCATTTGAGCGCTCTGCGGATCAAAGGCAAGCAAGGCGTTCAGCAAAGTCCCACTCCAGTTTCCTGGTGCAGGATGAACGACCAGGCCGGCAGGCTTGTTGATGACCAGGATGTGCTCATCCTGAAACAGCACTTCCAGGGGGATATTTTCAGGCTTAAAGGCCTGACTCTGTGGGGTGGGACGCAACTCCACAGACAGGGCATCCCCGGCTTTAATGCGTTGAGAAGCCTTGCTTGTCACCGATCCATTCACCATCACTGCGCCCAACTCAATAAGTTGCTGCAGGTAGTTGCGGGAAAACTCGGGAACCATCTCCACCAGAGATCTATCCAACCGAGTGCCGTGTTGCGGCACTGAGGCAACAGCACGACGAACCTCCACATCTCCAAGCGCCTCGTCGACTTCGTCTAGATCAGGCATTGGAGGGGTGCTCGATATAATTCCGGTAGTGTTTCCCAAGAAAGTTCCCACGATGTTGCGAGTCAAATTATCGGTCGTTTGTGCGATGGTGCTGACGGCTAGCGCCCTTGTGTTGGGCGGCTGCTCGTCTACCCCGGTGGACAAGACGGCAGGCATGAGCCCCAATCGTCTGTATTCTGAGGCCAAGGACGAGATGAGTTCAGGGCAATGGGACAAAGCAATCCCTTATCTGGAGAAGCTGGAAGCACGTGCCGCCGGCACACCGCTGGCCCAGCAAGCCCAACTGGACAAGGCATATGCCCACTTCAAGGCCGGTGAATCCGCGCAGGCAATTGCAACACTGGAGCGTTTTATCAAGTTGCACCCCGCCAGCCCCGCTCTGGATTACGCCCTCTACATGAAAGGAATCGTCAATTTCAACGACGACCTCGGCATACTTTCTGCTGTCACTCGCCAGGACCTGGCCGAGCGCGATCAAAAAGCGGCTAAAGAATCGTTTGAGTCCTTTCGGGAACTCAGCGCCCGTTTCCCCTACTCCAAGTATGCGCCGGATGCACGCCAGCGCATGAACTACATTGTGTCTTCGTTAGCGCAATATGAGGTTCACGTCGCCAATTACTACTTCAAGCGCGGGGCCTATCTCGCTGCAATCAATAGAGCTCAAGTGGCGGTCTCTGATTACCGAGATGTGCCGGCCATTGAAGAAGCGTTGTTTGTTCTATACAAATCCTATGATGCTCTGGGCATGGTGCAGTTGCGCGACGATACCAAACGCGTTCTTCAGACCAACTATCCGCAATCCGAATTCCTGACCAAAGGCGCTCGCACCTCTACTGATCCGTGGTGGAAGGTCTGGTAAGGCTGCGAACGGCATCGAAAAATTCGTCTTCGTTCGACAAACGGCGCATAGGTGGAAGGGCTGCCAGCAGGGTTTTCCCATATCCCATTTTGGTCAGCCTTCCATCGCAAACGACCAGTATGCCGCGGTCAGTCTCCTGACGTATCAATCGTCCAGCCCCCTGCTTGAGTGCGACAGCTGCATGCGGCAAATGCAAAACCTTGAAAGCGCTCTTGCCCTGTGACTCTGCATGCAACGACCGTGCCTGCACCAGTGGATCATCCGGTGGCGCGAAAGGCAACTTGTCGATGAACAACAGTTGCAAAGCGTCGCCTGGAATGTCTACTCCTTCCCAAAAGGAAGCTGAACCCACCAGTACACGACCCGCTTGCCCCTGATGTTGTGCGCTGCAAAGCAAATCCACCAGTTCCATCTTGGAAGCTTCACCCTGCACCAGGATCTGCACTCCATTGTCTTGGCTGAATGACTGCCTGAGTTCCTGGGCCATGAGCCGCATGGCTCGCAACGTGGTGGTAAGCACCATCGTTCTGCCGCCTAATTCTTGAACAGCCTGCGCAATAAGTAAAGCAACGGCCCGCGTATGGCCTGGATCGCTGGCTTTGGGCAAGCCGGTGGGAACAAAAATTGCCGCCTGAGAAGCGTAATCAAATGGACTATCCACTTGGACGGTTCGAGCGCCTGTTAACCCGCAACTCTCGGTAAACCAGGCCAGCGAAGGCTCGTGACCAAGCGTGGCGGAGGTAAAGATCCAAGACTTCCTGGATTGCTCCTCTGATGGATACTGCTGCAACTTTTTCTGCATGGCCACAGCAATGTTGAGCGGCGACTGCACCAAGCGTATCTGCGAGCCTGTCTCCATCCACCGAACGGTGTCGGATGGTGCTGCGGCGGTGAACACATTCAAACCGTCACGCAGTCGCTGGGCTCTCTCCGAAAGGACACCGAACACTGGGGATATCTCTTCCACGACGGCCAAGTTGTCCGAAATTGCATTCAAGGAACTCGTCAAGTTTTCGATCAGTTCTTGCCATAGGTCAGGCCCGATGTGCTCAGGAGCCCCTCCAATCCAGGCCTTGCGTCCTGAGTAACCCCTATCGGCATATCGCAATCTCTGTATGCAGCCCTGCAATTGCTCCAATAGCGCATTCCAGTCGGCAAAACCTCGGGCCATTTGCTCCGCAGCTTCAGCTACCGAAGTAGAAAAATGGTCCAACTGCGAAGTCGTAACTTGCTGGCCCAGAAATTGGACTCCAATTTCATTGAGCCTATGTGCTTCATCGAAAATCACGGCCTTGACCGACGGCAAAAGCTCTGCCACTCCGGACTCGCGCACATTCCAGTCTGCGAAGAAGAGATGGTGATTCACCACAACCACATCAGAAAGCAGTGCCTCCCGCCGGGCGCGATTCACGAAGCAAGCGGCAGCATGAATGCACATCGAACCCAGGCAATTGTCCCTGTTGGACGTAACAAGGGGGATGACTGTAGAGCTCTCGTCGACCTCATGCAGCTCTGCAATATCTCCGAAACGCGTCACGGTAGCCCAGTTTTCGACCTGCGCCAGATGCTCAAGCACCCTAGGGCCGTTGCACGCGGCATCCTGCCGCGCAGTCTCCATCCGCTGCAAACACAAGTAACTGCCCCGACCTTTGAGCAAAGCCACTCGAGCGGGAACGCCCAAGGCTTTCAGCAATCTCGGTATGTCGCGACTAAACAATTGGTCTTGCAACGTCTTGGTCGCTGTCGACACGATGACAGTTTCACGACTCAACAATGCTGGAACAAGGTAGGCAAATGTCTTGCCCACGCCAGTTCCAGCCTCCACCACCAGCACACCACCGACATTCAGCGTGTGTGCAACCTCTGAAGCCATCCGAATCTGGCCCGGACGTGACCTAAAGCCTGGAATCGCCGATGCAATTGGTCCTTCCGAGTCGAATACATCCTGGACAGAGGCAAGCAAGTCCATGCTTCAGGCTGGCTCGTCAGGATCGATTTCTCTTTGGGTGCGCTCAATCTCATCGCGCAATGCAAGCCGCTTTTTCTTGAGCCGTCGCATCATCAATTCGTCCATGGGTACATGGGCCGATGCAGCGTCAATCAGGGCATCCAGATCGCTGTGTTCCATGCGCAATTCGATCAGTCGGCGCTCGGGTGAGTGAAGGTTGAGTTTCAAGGAAAAAGAAAAAAGTAGGTTAATAAGTCATGGCGTACTGCACCGCGCTAGCTTGATAATACGTGCAAGGCCCGATTTTCTAAATACATTGTTCAGCAATCACTATCCATGTCCACTGGTTATCGACTAACGGCATCCACCGGCATCCACAAGGGCGATCGGGAATACCAGCAAGATCAGGTTGCATTGTTGAGGCATCACCGCATCAATGGTTGTGTACTGGGCATTGTGGCCGATGGTATGGGGGGGCGAAGTGGCGGAAGAAAGGCCTCAGACCAGGTCATGATGACGGCCAGGCAACTTTTTGAGCGCTATGACCCCCAGACTGATGACGGCGTGGCAATCCTGAAGCAAATGATTCAGGAAGCCCATCTGGTTATTAAACTGACTGCGATTTCTGCGGAAGAAGAACCTCACAGCACAATGGCGGCCTTCCTCATTAACCCCGGAGGTGATTGCCATTGGGTGCACACCGGCGACTCGCGGATCTACCACTACCATGGCAACCGATTCATACGCAAATCCACTGACCACTCGTATGTACAGACACTGGTCAACAAGGGCGAACTTACCGAAGAACAAGCGTCGACTCACCCTCAATCGAACATTTTGATGGGATGCCTGGGCACAGAGAATGACCCGCCAGTTGATACGCACTTCATTTCCAAACTCAGGCCCGGGGATATTCTTCTGGCTTGCAGTGACGGGGTCTGGCACTATTTCAACAATGTGGAAATCGGATCCGTTCTTGCTACGCTATCCGCCAGGGAGGCGTCCGAGTTCCTGATCGAAAAAGCCCGGGCCCGGGCCCGGGGTACCGGTGACAACCTGTCCCTTGTCATTGTGAAGCTCGAGCGGCTGGACGAGGCCTAATCAGGAACAGGCAGCCCTAACTGCTTTGCCCCCGGATCTCCCACGCGCTTGTCGCGTTCTGCGCGCTTTGACCGGGCTTCTTCTTGCCTACGTTCATAGTTGGCGCGCTGATCTGCAGAAGGCAGATTGGGTTCTTTGGCTGCTTTGCTGGTTAATGCTGGGACATTTGGAGCAGGTGGGGCAGCTTGTCGCAAGGAACGCTGTTCTGATTCACTATTTACCGCAGCAGCAGACTTGGCACTTTCCTCGCGAGCGAACGCCTTTTCACGCGTTCGCTGCGCCTGCTCTGCCCCTCTTTGCTGGCGCTGCTGGTCATTCAGAAGTGCCTCCTGGCGGCTGATGTCTGAGGACATCGCCAGTCTGCGGCGCTTCACCTCGCTAAGGCAATCGTTGACCCGAAATTTCTCAAAACACGCCGCTTCCTGTTGATCCAGAGTTTCGGCGCTTTGCAGGCGCATGGCCTCCAGCTTGGAGCGCTCCTTCCCGATTCGTGAATCCAGTTCCGAAGAGGTTTCCTGGGCATGGGCCGTGCCGAATGCGCCCAGTACAAGGCACCAGGCCAGCCACCGAATCATGTCAGGCTGGTGTCCACCGTACGCCGGTCCAGAGCCAAAAATTCCTTCGACTGCATTTCATTCAATCGCGAAACAGTGCGAGGAAACTCATGGGACATTGGCCCTTCGGTATAGAGGGCCTCTGGCGCAACTTCAGCGGACATGACCAACTTCACCCGCCTGTCATACAAAACGTCAATCAGCCAGGTGAACCGTCGGGCCTCTGAGGCCATGCGCACTGGCATATGGGGAACATTGCTCAGAAAGACCGTGTGAAAACGAGAAGCGATCTCCAGATAGTCGTTTTGCGAGCGGGGTCCACCACACAAGCATTTGAAATCGAACCAAACCACGCCGCCAGCTTTGCGTCGTGCAGAGATTTCCCGGGCCTCGATGTGCAACACCGGGTCTTCGTCATGCGTCTCAGCGAGCGCATTGAAAGCCTGCTCCATGGCGAGATCCGCCTGCGACCCTAGCGGTGAGTGGTACATCTGCATGGCTTCCAGAGTACGCCTACGGTAGTCTGTACCGTTATCTACACCCAGAACATCCATCTTGGCGTTGAGAAGCGCAATCGCCGGAAGAATACGATCTCGGTGCATTCCGCCTGGATACAGGTCGTCGGGCTTGAAATTGGACGTGGTAACCATTCCTACGCCATTTTCGAACAAGGCCGCGAGTAGTCTGTGCAGGATCAGGGCATCCGTGATGTCAGCCACATGAAACTCATCAAAACAAATAAGCCTGAAACGCAGTGACATGCGTTTAGCCAAGACGTCCAGAGGATTGACGGTGCCCTGCAGATCGGACAGTTCACGGTGCACTTCACGCATGAACTCGTGAAAATGCAGGCGCGTCTTGCGCTTGAGTGGAACCGCGTTGTAGAAGCAATCCATCAGGAAACTCTTTCCCCGTCCTACCCCGCCATGCATGTACACGCCCCGGGGAATATCTGGCCGATTGATGAGCTTCTTGATCGCGTTGGAACGCTTTTCCTTGAAAACCGACCACTCGCGAGCACACCGATCCAACGCGTCAACGGCGCGCAACTGCGCCGGGTCCGAGGTGTACCCCCGGGCCTTTAGCTCGGCCTCATAGGCTTGCTTAACGGGGTGTTGCACGAAGAACGCTATTGTATTTATAGCTCCCAGCGCTTATGAATTGGGCGCTAGAAGCCTTTTTCGCATTCAACTAAAAGTTCAGTGTACGTTTGTCGACAGCGAGTGCCGCTTCCTTGGTCGCTTCGGACAAGGATGGATGGGCATGGCAGATACGGGCAATGTCTTCTGCGCTGGCCTTGAATTCCATCGCCACTACGGCCTCTGAAATCAACTCGCTGGCCATCGGGCCCACAATATGCACCCCCAGAATTTCGTCCGTCTTGGCATCGGCCAGGAACTTGACAAAACCAGTGGTGTCGCCCAGAGCCCGTGCGCGACCGTTGGCCAGAAACGGGAACGAGCCCGCTTTGTAGGCCACGCCGTCTGCTTTGAGTTGTTGCTCGGTACGTCCGACCCAAGCGATCTCGGGGCTGGTGTAGATGACCCAAGGCACGGTGTTGAAGTTGACGTGACCATGTTGACCGGCAATGCGCTCTGCGACCGCAACGCCCTCTTCTTCCGCTTTGTGCGCCAGCATCGGGCCGCGCACCACGTCACCCACGGCCCAAACGCCAGGCCTATTGGTCTTGCAGTCACCGTCCACCACAATGGCGCCACGCTCGTCCAAAGCCAATCCAATGGCTTCAGCATTCAGGCCGATGGTGTTGGGTACGCGACCAATGGAGACGATGAGTTTGTCTACATCCAGCGTCTGCGCCTCGCCCTTGGCATTGGTGTAGGCCACTGAAACGCCCTTTTTGCCGTTCTTGATCTCGCCTACCTTCACGCCGAGCTCAATCTTCAAGCCTTGCTTGGTAAACGCTTTGTGAGCCTCTTTGGCCACCTGCTCATCCACCGCGCCCAGGAAGACGGGCAGTCCTTCGAGGATAGTGACTTCTGAGCCCAAGCGCTTCCACACCGAGCCCATTTCCAGACCGATCACGCCAGAGCCAATCAGACCCAGTTTCTTCGGCACGGCGCCAATATTGAGCGCGCCGTCGTTGGAAAGAACATTAACTTCGTCAAACGGGGTGCCAGGCAGGGCGCGGGCGTTGGAACCGGTTGCAATAATGACCTGTTTTCCAGTAATGACTTCTTCAGCAGTTCCGGCTACTTTGATTTCGTAGCCCGCCTCAGAGGCTTTCACGAAGGAGCCGCGTCCGTGGAAAAACGCGATCTTGTTCTTCTTGAAAAGATACAGAATGCCGTCGTTGTTCTGCTTCACCACGGTGTTCTTGCGGGCAATCATTTTGGCCACATCCATGCTCACGCCCTTGACCTCAATGCCGTGCTCGGCAAAGTGGTGGTTGGCGTGATTGAAGTGCTCAGATGACTGCAGCAGCGCTTTGGAAGGAATGCAACCCACGTTGGTACAGGTACCACCGGGAGCAGGACCGCCCGCGGCGTTCTTCCACTCGTCGATACAGGCGACATTGAAGCCCAGTTGGGCCGCGCGGATGGCGGCGATATAGCCACCAGGGCCACCGCCAATAACTATCACATCAAATTGTTTACTCATACATTTCCCCAGGAGTCTGAGCGGCAGAGGGTTCTGCGCAGGTAAAGGAGGAGCCCGCAGGGCGGGGGACACGGAGCAGAGCCCTCTGATGCTCAGACTCCGGATCGTCTCCGCAAGGTTTAGATGTCAAAAAGCAAGCGGGCTGGATCTTCCAGTGCTTCTTTCATTGCAACCACACCCAAAACCGCCTCACGGCCGTCAATGATGCGGTGGTCATAGGACAACGCAAAGTAGTTCATGGGACGCACCACGACCTGACCGTTTTCAACCATGGCTCGGTCTTTGGTTGCGTGCACGCCCAAAATGGCGCTTTGCGGCGGGTTGATGATGGGCGTCGACATCATGGAGCCGAAGGTTCCACCATTGGAAATGGAGAAAGTACCACCGGTCATTTCTTCAATACCCAGCTTGCCGTCTTTGGCTTTTTGCCCATACTCGGCAATTTTCTTCTCGATATCGGCAAAGCTCATCTGGTCGGCGTTGCGCAAAATCGGCACCACCAGGCCACGGGGGGATCCCACCGCAATGCCGATGTCAAAGTAGCCGTGGTACACGATGTCGTTGCCGTCTACCGAGGCGTTCAGCACCGGGAACTTCTTCAATGCATGCACTGCCGCCTTAACGAAGAAGCTCATGAAACCCAGCTTCACGCCGTGCTCTTTCTCGAAGCGGTCCTGCATGCGCTTGCGCATATCCATGACCGGAGCCATGTTGATTTCATTGAAAGTCGTCAGGATGGCGTTGCTGCTTTGCGATTGCAACAGACGCTCAGCCACACGCGCACGCAAACGGCTCATGGGAACGCGCTGCTCAGGACGATCACCCAGGTTCACGCTCGGCGCTGCCACTTGAGGCAAAGAAGCGGCCTTGACGCCCGTGGGGATTGGAGAAGCAGCTACTACTTTAGGAGCAGAGGCAGCCTGCAGCACATCACCCTTGGTGATGCGTCCATCTTTGCCGGTACCAGCGACAGAACCAGCGGCCATGCCATTGTCGGCCATCAACTTGGCAGCGGCGGGCATCGCCACATCCGACTTGGAATTGCTACTCGCGGGAGCAGCAACGGGGCTGGCACTGGCGGCCACCAAAGCGGCTGCTGCAGCCACCACGGGAGCAACCGCAGCAACGGCACCTGCTTTGCCTTCCGTGTCAATGCGGGCGATCAATTGCTCCGCAGCAACGGTAGCACCATCGGCCACCACCAGCTCAACCAGGACACCACCGGAGGGCGCAGGCACCTCCATCACCACTTTATCGGTTTCGACTTCAATCAGAATTTCATCGGCAGCCACAGCATCACCGACTTTTTTCTTCCATTGCAACAGAGTTGCTTCGGCCACAGATTCAGACAGCTGCGGTACTTTTACTTCTACGATAGCCATATCAATTCTTTCCTTATTTGGTCAGGACAAAGCCTTTGAGTTTTCCGAAAGCACCTTCCACCAGAGCCTTTTGCTGCTCCTGGTGCAAGTGCGAATAGCCCACTGCGGGTGATGCCGATGCGGCACGGCCCGAGTAACCCAATCGCTGTCCTTCGACCATGTTCTCGTGCAAATAGTGCTGCACAAAGAACCACGCACCTTGATTCTGAGGTTCGTCCTGGCACCACACCACCTCGGCGGCATTGGGGTATTTTTTCAACTCCGTTGCAAAAGCCTTGTGCGGGAAGGGATACAACTGCTCAACCCGCACGATGGCGACGTCGTCAGCACCCTTCTCCTCACGCTTCTTCATCAGGTCGTAATAGACTTTGCCGGAGCAAGCCACCAAACGCTTGACCTTGTCGGCCTTGAGGGCCTTGCTCTCTGGAATCACTGTCTGGAATCCACCCTTGGTGAACTCGGACAGTGGAGATGTCGCATCCTTGTTGCGCAGCAGGGACTTCGGCGTAAAGATGACCAGGGGCTTGCGCAGATTGCGCACCATCTGGCGGCGCAGAACGTGGAAAATCTGGCTGGCTGTGGTGGGCTGCACGATCTGCATATTGGTGTCAGCTGCCAATTGCATGAAACGCTCCACGCGCGCTGAGCTGTGCTCGGGTCCCTGACCTTCGTAACCATGCGGCAGCATCAAGGTGATGCCGTTCACACGACCCCACTTGACTTCACCCGATGCGATGAACTGATCGATCACCACCTGGGCGCCGTTGGCGAAGTCACCGAACTGCGCTTCCCAGATCACCAAGGTGTTGGGATCATTGGAGGCATAGCCATATTCGAAGCCCAAAACAGCTTCTTCAGACAGGATGGAGTCAATCACCACAAACGGGGACTGATTTTCTGCCACATTCTGCAAAGGAACGTACGTTCCTGCGTCCCACTTTTCGCGCGCCTGATCATGGATGACGGCATGGCGATGGGTAAATGTGCCACGTCCGCAGTCTTCGCCCGACAGACGCACCGGATAACCACTGGCAACCAGGGTGGCAAACGCCATGTGCTCACCCATGCCCCAATCTACCGGTATGTCACCGCGCCCCATTGCAGCGCGATCGTCATACACCTTTTTCACCAATTGGTGCGGGGTAACGCTATCGGGAAGCTTTGTCAGCTTCTCGGACAGGCGCTTCCACTCGTTCAAAGGAATGGCAGTGTCACCAGCATCCGTCCACTTTTTACCCAAGAATGGCGTCCAATCCACCGCGTATTTGCTCTTGAAATTGGTCAACACCGGGTCCACCGTGTGCTTGCCCGCATCCATAGCCGCGCGATAGGCCTTCACCATGTCGTCGCCCAAGGTGGCACCGAGGCCTTGGGTTGCCAATTTGTCAGCGTACAACCTGCGGGTCCCGGGGTGGGTTGCAATTTTTTTGTACATCAAGGGCTGGGTCAGGCTGGGGGTATCCTGTTCGTTGTGGCCCAGCTTGCGGAAGCAGGTGATGTCCACCACCACGTCCTGCTGAAACTCCATGCGGAATTCCAGAGCCAGTTGCGTGGCCAGCACCACGGCTTCAGGATCATCGCCATTCACATGCAGAACGGGTGACTCCACCATCTTCACGATATCGGTACAGAAGGCACTGGAGCGCATATCGCGCGGATCAGAGGTCGTAAAGCCGATTTGGTTGTTGATGATGATGTGCACCGTGCCGCCTGTGGTGTACCCACGGGTCTGGGCCAGGCACAAAGTTTCCTGGTTTACGCCCTGGCCTCCGAAGGCTGCATCGCCATGCACGAGCACTGGCAGCACCTGCTTGCCCAGCGGGTCCGCACGCCGGTCCATGCGGGCGCGCACCGAACCTTCAACCACTGGATTCACGATTTCAAGATGCGAGGGATTGAAGGCCAGCGACAGATGCACCGGGCCACCAATGGTTGAGACATCGGAGCTGAAACCCTGGTGGTATTTCACGTCGCCGGCTGGCAAGTCTTCAGGGGCAGTGTGGTCGAACTCGGCAAACAAATCAGCTGGCAGTTTGCCCAGCGTGTTGACCAGTACGTTCAAACGGCCTCGGTGGGCCATACCGATCACGATTTCCTGAACGCCCTTGGCTCCTGCCTGCTGAATCAACTCGTCCATAGAGGCTATGAAGCTCTCCCCGCCTTCCAGGGAGAAGCGCTTCTGACCAACGTACTTGGTGTGCAAAAAGCGCTCAAGACCTTCAGCCGCCGTCAAACGATCCAGGATATGCTTTTTCTTCTCGGCGCTGAAATTGGGTTTGCTGCGAGTGCTCTCCAATTTTTGCTGCCACCAGCGCTTCTGGTTCTGATCGGTGGTGTACATGTACTCGACACCGATCGTGCCGCAGTAGGTCTCTCGCAAAGCGTTCATCAACTCCCGCAGGCTCATCGAGTCCTTGCCGAAGAAGGTGTTGCTGGTGTTGAAAACCGTTTCCTGATCGGCATCGTTAAAGCCGTAGAAAGACAATTCCAGTTCAGGAATATTGTCACGTTCGATACGCTTGAGCGGATCCAGATCAGCCCAACGTGCACCCACATTTCGGTAGGCCGCAATCAACTGCTGCACAGCAGTGCGCTTGCGTCCCATTTCAGAATCTGCACCCGTGGCCATCACCACATGCTTGACGCCCTGCTTGGCGCGCTCCGCAAAGGCATTGATCACAGGCATGTGGGCCACGTCTTTGGCGCTGCTGCCATCGACGGCAGGCACATGCTGCAAAGCGTCAAAGTAATCGCGCCAGGAATCTGGCACGCTGCCAGGATTGGCAAGGTAGTTTTCGTACATCTCTTCGACGTACGGCGCATTGCCACCGAACAGGTAGGTGTTGTTTTGGTACGCCTGATAGACAGACGACGCTGAGTCACTCATATTCCGCTGACCTCCGTTCCCCTTCAGGGAACATTAGCTGGTTAAAGCTGTTGATTAACCTTCCGCGACACGGCTGAACCGTTTTGCGGATGCGACTGTGGCATGGGAAGGGCCTAAATTGCGTGGTGGATTGTGCCACCGATTCTCTCGAACCTAAAAAACTGTACTACAGCAGTATGCCAATGCGGCGAATCAGCCTGCAGTAAGGTCTTTGATCTGTTGCAGCGCGGCAGGATCTTCCATCGTGGTCAGATCACC
>CAJBMJ010000482.1 GCA_903954045.1 uncultured beta proteobacterium
AGTTTGAAGTTTGCGCAGATAACGCCCCTGTTGCAGGATCCGCGATTCACCTGGGTGAGCCTGCAGAAGTGGGCACCGGAAGACGAGCGCCCCGAAATTCCGGCCCATGCAGACTGGCTTGACTGGACCGAAGAGCTGACCGACTTTGCCGACACTGCAGCGCTGATAGCCAACCTGGACTTGGTGATTTCTATTGACTCTGCCATGGTGCATCTGGCGGGGGCTCTGAATATACCCGTGTGGATGCTCAACCGGTTTGACAGCGAGTGGCGTTGGTTTCATCAGCGCGCTGACAGCCCCTGGTACCCGAAGCTGCGCATTTTTGCCCAGCCGCAGTTTGGGACGTGGGAGCCGGTGCTGCTGGAAGTGCAAAAGGCTTTGATGGCCTTGCCCGGGCAGCGTTTGCAGCCGCGCAAAGTGCGCAGACTGAGCGCTCCGCCTTCGCAAGTTCCTTCCATGCACACCGCCAGCGTGCAAAACGGTGCGCAAGCGGCCGGCACTTTGAGCGTGGAACAAGCCATGCAGTTGGCCAGCCAGCACCAGAGTGCAGGCCGCTTGGCCGACGCCGAGCGCATTTTGCGCCAAGTGTTGCAGGTGCAGCCGCAGCATGCCCATGCCTTGCATTTGTTGGGGGTGGTGGCCTACCAGGCGGGCAAGCCCGAGGTTGCTATGCAGTTGATAGCGCAGGCTGTTGGTTTAGAGCCCGCTGTGGCCCTGTTTCATTCCAATCTGGCTGAGATGAATCGCCAGCAGGGCAGGGTGGAACAGGCTATTGCCCATGGTGAGCAGGCGGTGACCCTGGATGCGTCCATGGCATCAGCGCACAGCAATCTGGGTATTGCTTATTACGATGCCCAAGCTTTTGAGAAGGCCGAGGCCTGCCATCACAAGGCTCTTGCGCTGGCGCCGCACCTGGTGCAGTCGCTCAACAACCTGGGAAGCATTGCGCGGGCCCGCAAAGACCTGGCAGCTGCTGCAGACTGGTACCGCAAAGCACTAGGGGTCAACGCCGACTACCTGGAAGCGCTATCCAATCTGGGAGCGGTGCTGGTGGAAGACGATGCTGCCGATGCGGCAGAGCCATCGCTAATGCGGGCTTTGCAGCTCCAGCCCGCGTACCCGGAAGCCCTTTGCAACCTGGGCCTGGTGCGACTGAAGCAAGAGCGCACCAGCGAAGCTGGCGCACTCCTGAAGCGCTCATTGGCACTGCGGATTGATTACCCGGAAGCACTGGTTGGGCTGGCGCGGGTGTGTCATGAAGAAGACCAACTGGAAGAAGCGCGCCGTTGGGTGACGCGTGCTACGCAAGTGGCACCTACGAAGGCAGATGCATGGTGCCAGTTGGGTTCGCTTTCGATGGAGATGGGCGAGCCCGAAGCTGCGCAAGCTGCCTACCAGCGGGCACTGGCCATTGACCCGGATATGGCCGACGCACTGACCGGCCTTGGCAACCTGAAACTCGAGCTGGGCAAGATGGATGAAGCCGTGGGTTTGTTGCAGCAGGCCATATCCCAGAGTCCGGACAACCTTGGCGCGCGGTTTCATCTGGCGCAGGCCAGTAAGGTCAAGCCGGGGGACGTCAACGTGCTGGCGCTGGAAGCCATGGCAACGCAAGTGCCCGTCTGGAACAAGGACAAGCGCATCTC
>CAJBMJ010000483.1 GCA_903954045.1 uncultured beta proteobacterium
CCGGAAATCGAGCGTGGTTTTTCTGGCTGCCAGCACTGTGTTGATACGAATGCGCACTGCACTCATGAATTCATCAGCGCTGGGAAACTCAAATGCGACGGGCCCCATCAGCATGGCCACAACAATCTCGCGGGTCAGGTCCGACAGTGAATCTACAGTGTCGAGCTGTAAATTGGTCGCCAGTTGCAGGGTGTCAAAGCCCGGGGCCCAAAGGGCCGCAGGCTCCGGTTGCAGGCCCATGGTGACGTAGTCACTGCGGACATCGGTGCCGACTTGCACGTCTACGTGCGCCTGCAAGTCGCCCAGGCCAAGCTGCTCCAGAAGGTGCGTACAGAAACCTGCGGAGCTACCTTCGGGGCAGTGAATTTTCACGCCGATAAATGTGCACATACCATTGACATTCTGACCGCGCTGCTTTTGCAAATCCAGCGCTTACTTATAAAGCATCTCAGGTAGCCACATGCCGATGGCAGGGAACTGATAGAGCAGGAAAATAGCAAGCACCTGGATGGCCATAAAGGGCAGCATACCCGCAAAAATCTGGTTCAGTGTCACATGCGGTGGGCTCACACCTTTCAGGTAAAACGCAGCCATTGCCACCGGGGGGCTCAGGAAGGCAGTTTGCAGATTCAAAGCCACTAGCAGGCCGAAGAACAGTGGGTCAATGCCGAAGTGAGGCAAAAGCGGAATGAAGATGGGCATGAAGATCACAATGATCTCGGTCCACTCCAGAGGCCAACCCAGCAGGAAAATAACCACCTGCGCCAGAATCATGAACTGCACGGGCGTCATGTCCATAGACAGCACCCAGGTGTTGATGATTTCCTGCCCCCCCAACAGCGCAAAGGCCGCTGAGAAAATGCTGGAGCCCACAAACAACCAGCACACCATGGCGCTCGTTTTGGCGGTGAGGTACACCGATTCGCGCATGACCTGCATGTTGAGGCGACGATACGCCGCTGCCAACACAATGCCACCCAGAGAGCCCATGGCTGCTGCTTCCGTGGGCGTTGCCAGTCCAAACACAATGGTACCCAGTACGGCCATGATCATCATGGCCAGGGGAAAAAAGGATCCCAGAAGCATCTTGAAAATTTCAAGCCGGGCAAAGTTGAAATAAGCATAGAACAGCGCCATGGCCACCACACAACTGGCCAATGCAATCCAGAATGACATGGGGGCTGGCACGCGCTCCTGGGCTTCTGCAGATGCCGCAGGCGTAGCTGCTGGCACGGGCGTCTCTGCAGCCGTTGGTGCTGCTGCTTCCACTTTGGCCACAGGCTCGGATGCGGCAGTTTCAGAGGGCGGCACCTGCAGACCACCTGCTTCTTCCGGTTCAGATAAGCCGCCCGATTCAGCACGCTCTGGAGTGCCTGCGTCTACTGTGTCGCCACCCATGGCGACAACACCCTCTACCACTTCGGGTGGCAGAGGCGCCGTCACCTTGAAGTAGATGAAGCCCATGATGAGCGCCACTGCCAGTGCTGGCAAAACTGCGATGACCAGATGGTTGACCAGTTCGCGCATAGGCACAGCCGCATTGCGTTTGCCCTTGATCGCCCCCATCAGCCCCGGCAGCACTTTGTTGCTGATGGTAGTTGACACAATTTCCGCGAAGTCAGGCAAGGGCACGCGGCGGTCTTCTTCCGACATGGGCGGTGCCAAGTGAGGCTTCCATTTGGCAAGAACAATCACGTACACCACATACAGCGTTGCCAGCATGACACCTGGAAAGAAAGCGCCAGCGTAGAGCTTGACCACCGACACCCCTGCTGTGGCGCCATACACGATCAACATCACGGAGGGAGGAATCAAAATGCCCAGACAGCCACCTGCTGTGATGGCACCGGCAGACAGCTGCACGCTGTAACCCGCACGCAGCATGGCGGGCAGCGCAAGCAATCCCATCAGGGTCACCACCGCGCCAACGATGCCGGTGGCTGTAGCGAAAATTGCACAGGTCACGATGGTGGCCACTGCCAGTGAGCCAGGCACACGGGCCGCGGCCAGATGCAGGCTCTTGAACAGTTTCTCAATCAGGTTGGCGCGTTCAATCAGGTAGCCCATGAACACAAACAGCGGAATCGAAATCAGCACGTCGTTGGACATGACCGAATACGTGCGCTGCACCATCAGGTCCAGAGTCTGCTGCACCGCCAAGCTGGGGTTTTGACTTCGGTAGGCAATCCAGGCAAACACCATGCCCATGCCCATCAAGGTAAAGGCGGTAGGAAAACCCAGCATGATGGCCACCACCACCAGGGCCAGCATAAGCAGGCCCAGATGGCCATTGGACATTTGTGAAGGAGGTGGTAACAGCACAAAGGCCGCTATCACGACCATGGCCATGATCGACAGGCCAAACCAGACTTCTTTTTTCATGGATGGCTTCCCTTGGGGTGAATGACGTACTCGTCAAGTTTGGCGATGTCTTCGTCTTTCACGTGAACCATCTCTTTCAGTTTCTCCACATCGACTTCCTCCACGTCGTGTTCACGCGAGGGCCACGCACCTTGCTTGAGGCACACAATGCAACGCACAATTTCCACCAGACCCTGCGCCAGCAAGATGGCACCGGCTATGGGAATAACCATCTTGAATGGATACACCGGTGGCCCGTTGGCGGTCACGTTGGAGTGTTCGTTGATTGCCCAGGAATCTGCGGCGAAGTTGTAGCCCGCCCAGGCCAGCGCAAATACGCCGGGTATGAAAAATAAAATGTACAAAGCCAGGTCCAGGCCAGCTTGCAACCGAGGCGGGAAAAAACCATACAGCACATCGCCACGCACATGTCCGTTTTTCGACAGGGTGTAAGCACCCGCCGTCATGAACAGGGTTCCGTACATCATGCTCATGACGTCAAAGGCCCAGGGGTGTGGGTTGTCCAGCGCATAGCGGGAAAACACCTCCCAGGAAATCATGAGCGTGAGCAGCAAAATCAACCAGGAACATACCTGACCGACCCAAGTGCTGAGCTTGTCTACCGTAAGCAAAAGTTTTTGCATGGTCATACCGCCTAAGTAAATCAGCCATCCAAGCAATGCCGGGATGGCTGATGATGGGAGCCGAGGGCGCTTAAGCCTTCTTGGCGCCGAAGAAGTGGTTTACTGCCATACGGCGGCTGACATAAGTGTCCTGATCCCACTTCACTGCACGTTCAGCAAATGCTTTCTGTGACTCCACAATTTCTTTGAACAACGGGTTCTCCGCAGATTTCTTGGCAACGATCTCGGTCCACAGCTTGAGCTGGTCTTGAAGGACGGCGTCAGGTGTCTTGTAGAACTTGACCTTGTCTTTGGTCTGCAACTCGATGTAGTCTTTGGAGTAACGGTCGATGGCTTTCCAGGACATGTCAGCAGACGCAGCTTCGGTTGCACCAGCAATGATGGCTTTCATCTTGGCAGGCAGCGCGTCGTATTTGGTCTTGTTGAACATGATCTCGAAAGTCTCTGCACTTTGGTGGTAGCTTTGCAGCATGCAGACCTTGGATACGTCGGGGAAGCCCAGCAGGCGGTCGCTTGACGCGTTGTTGAACTCGGCGCCATCGAGCAGTCCGCGGTCCATGGCAGGCACGATTTCACCGCCAGGCAGTGCGTTCACTGCAGCCCCCATCGCCGTAAACAGGTCGATAGCCAGGCCATTGGTGCGGAACTTCAGGCCCTTGAAGTCGGCAGACTTGGTGATCGGCTTTTTGAACCAGCCCAAGGGCTGTGTGGCCATGGGGCCGTACAGGAAAGACTGCACATTGCCACCAATGGATGCATACAGTTTGGCCAGCAGTTCTGCGCCGCCGCCATACTTGTGCCAGGCCAGAATCATGTTGGCATCCATGCCGAAAGCGGGGCCGGAGTTCCAGAGCGCCAAGGCATTCTGTTTGCCGTAGTGGTAACCCAAAACACCATGACCACCGTCCAGCGTGCCTTTGGAGACAGCCTCCAGCAATCCAAACGCTGGCACCACAGAACCCGCAGGCAACACTTCAATCTTGAGGTCACCACCGGTCATGTCATTGACCTTCTTGGCGTAGTCCAGGGCGTACTCATGAAAAATGTCTTTGGCGGGCCAAGTGGATTGCCAACGCATGCTGATCGGGCCAGTCTGTGCTTTGGCGATCATGGGGGCTGACATGGCGCCCGCAGCGACAGCGGCCCCCTTCAGCAGGTTGCGACGGCGCGTTGCTTTGATTTCACTCATAGGAATTCCCGGTTGGTGGTTGGAAGGAGCGAAATCAATACTAGGGGAATCGGGGTTCGTTGCTAGAGGGGGTTTTTACTTACTGGGTGTCGCGCTTGCTACAGGCTCCGTGAATTTTTTTCAGTGTCTCTGCAAATTTCTTTCATGTGGCTCGGCCACCGCGTTGGGTCTGCCTGACCTGCCCTGCGAATACCGTGGCAAGGTGAATGCCAAAGGCAAGGGTGGGGTGGACATGTACTTTGTGACGGGGCTGCAGAACTCAGCCGCTTGAAGCCAATTCTTCACCAGCCTGACTGCGGTCAGGATTCGGTTCTGAACCAGCCTGCAGTGTTTGGGACCTTGCGCCCCCATTTATTTTTTTTCAACTCCGTTCAAGAATTCTTGCTCAGCAACTTGTCCGTTTGCAAATCGATAAATGCCTTTGCCATGCCGCACACCATTGGCAAAACTGCCCTCGAACTTGTCGCCATTGGAGTAATAGTGAGTGCCGATGCCAGATTGCGCTCCATTCACAAACCCGCCTTCGTACCTGTCTTTGCTTGCAAAATAGTGAATTCCCTGCCCGTTCTTAACGCCACGGACTATGTCGCCCTCGTAGCGGTCGCCACTGGCGAAAACGATCACCCCTTTCCCGATGAATATGTTGTCGACAAAGTTACCGTCGTAGCGGTCACCGTTGGCAAACTGGTAGATGCCGCGCCCAGTCTGGGCACCCTTCACAAAGTCCCCGGTGTAGACATCTCCGTTGACAAGTGTCTGTGTGCCCTTGCCATGAAACGCATTGTCAACAAAGTCGCCCTCGTAGCGATCGCCGTTGGAAAACATATAGCGGCCAAAACCGCTGCGAGTCACTCCCACCAGGTCCCCTTCATAACGGTCTCCGTTGGGCAATGTGATGCGACTATTGGTTTTGGTAAGCACTGCTTGCGGCTGGGCAAGAGCGACCACAACGCTTGAGCCGGTTGCTTCCCGTTGCACAGAAACACCGGGTTCAGGTTTGGTGTCGATTGCAGTTGTCGGTGCCGACGCTTTTTCTGTTACTACAACAATCGGCGTGGGACTAGGAGCGGCATTGACCAAAACTGGAGCCGTAGTGGGTGCCGGCACGCTCTTGGCGGCCGCAGTAGCGTTGCCCCCCAGGCGATTGATGTTTGCGCGGGCCAAACTCGCGTATCTGCCAAAGGGGTACTGCTCGAGATACGCTTCAAAGCCATCGCGATTGCCTGCTGACTTGGTGTCCTCCCAAAAACGGTCTTCGCGTTGAGCTTGGTCCAGTCCACTGGGAATGATTTGCGCTGGCGGCGGGACCTGTGTCACCACCGCAGTTGGACCAAAAAAATAGAAATTTCCGCTCACCTCGTTGTAGAGCGCCGGCCGCTGCTTGTGGCCCACACTGGCCGCCAACTTTTCAACGGACACCTGTATTTCCCGCACCAGATCTTCCACCCGCACACCTGGTTTGCGCATGCGCGCTACAAACTCCCGGGTAAACACGCTATTCGGATTGGAGTCGTCATCACTAAGGCGGTCAAGCGCCTGCTCGCCCCGGCTGGCGGAGTACACAACCATCTGTCCCTTGGGCGGATCAGGCGGACTCATTCCACGCGCATTGCCAACGGAACGCCCCTTGCTCTTGAGCGGGTTGTCCCGACACGCATCAATCATCACCAAACTAAATGCTGCTTTCGCCGCTTCCAATCTTTCTGTCAGGTCATTTAAAGAGTAAGAGGTGCGCTCAACGGCAGACTCGGTGGTGGCTTCAATGTCTATCGGCAACAAGAAATTGCCACTCTTGATTTGAACGCCATGTCCTGCAAAAAAAATCACGACCTCATCTCCACCCTGAATTTTTTCATACAGAGCCTCGGTAGCTTTGACCATGCCGCGATAGTCCAGATCGCGGTGCAAACTCACTTCGAAACCAGCGACGCGTAACTCTGCCGCCATCACATCGGCATCGTTGCCTGCCTTTTGCAGTTTGCTCACTTTTTGGTAGTTGTCATTACCCATGACCAGCGCCAAGCGCTTGGCGTGCGCCGGGATCACCGCAAGAACGAGCAATAGGCCCAAGGCCAGCGCCTTGATTCCGAAACACTGCCGCCATTGGCGTGTCATTTGACGCCCCGTTCTTGGGTCGGCGCCGCAATCGGTTTCGTTTCTGCCAAGTTCATGGGTCAATGCTCAGTTGTTTTGAAAAGCGGGGAGGTCTAAAACCGCTCGCTTTAGAAGCTTGCACGTATACACCATCCATGTCATTGGCGGTGGTATTTAAATTCAATAGCGGTAGTGCTTGATTTAGGAGTAAGTTCAGACAAGCTTACAAATTGTTACGGCTTAAGTTAGACCCCGATGGTAACCACCATCCCTGTCTTTGCTTTTAATTTCACATAAGGTGCTGTTCCGATGATGAAAGCTGCAAAGGCACACAGTGCGCGGATGTCCGTCAAAGTATTCAAGACACCTCTGGCTGTGACGCTGCTCGGCATTGCGTCGATTGCGTGCGCTGCCAATGAGCCGTGTGCGCCGAACGCTCAGCCTTGCGTTTCAGTCCTAGCGCAGGCCAACACCGCCTCACCAATACAGGCGCAACCGGTGGTGCAAGCGCCAGTACCCGAATCCGGTAAAAGCCGAGGCATCTTCCTGGCGATGTTCGCCCAGCAACTGTTGCCAGCAGTCACGTCTGGCGTGGATTCGTGGTTGAAAAGCAAGCTCAATGACACAGTCACTGGCCAGACGGGTATGCCCCAGCAGATGAGCCAGCAAATGCCAGGTCAGATGCCTGGTATGCCCCAGCAGATGGATCAGCAAATGCCCACACAGATGCCAGGTATGCCCCAGCAGATGAGCCAGCAAATGCCTAGCCAGATGCCGCAGCAAGACCGCCAGGACGATTCGTCATTGCAGGCGGGCGTGGCGTATCAGGTGTCGGTCGTCGGCCGTGATGGAAGTCGCGTACTGGTTGATCCAACGCAGCGCAGTTTTGCCACTGGAGAGCGCGTTGAAGTGTCCTACCGGACCAACCTGCCCGGCCTCGTCGAAGTTTTCAATATTGACTCGACGGGACGCGAGGAGCGCATCGATCAGAAGCAATTGGGTGCGGCGCAATTGGCCGTATTGGGTCCTTACGAATTCGTGAATGCGACCGGCTCAGAAACCCTGCGGATCAACTTACGCCCCTGTGTCGGCGGCGCTGCAGGTTCTAGTACGCGCAGCATGATTCGCGCACAGGTTAACCCGGAGCTAGCTGGCGCACTGGTCGGCTGTGATGACCCCGCCCTGCGGCAGCAGCGTGTTGGCACGCGCGGCATTGTCAAGGTGGCAGTTGACGGCGGGACCAACTTTGCGCTGGACCCGGTGAGCCGAGCTGAAATCGACTCCGGACAGATCGCTCCGCGCGAAGTGAGCATTCGGTTTCTTCACCGTTAAGAAGTGAAGCTGATTGATTGAACCCCTCTGCCATAGGCCGTTCACTACAAACCTTAAGCCCAATTGCGTAACCCATATCAGGAGCGTTACATGCACACTTCAAACTTTGAAAATGGGGAACAAAGTCGTCAGTTTCTCTTGCCAACAGGAGATGACATGGGTGCAAGATCTTTCGATTGCGGTCGCTCAGCCAGAAAGGCAATGTTTACTTGCATCCTCGCTGCACTGTGCATCGGCAATGTATTTGCGCAGAATCGATTCATTGGTTTTACGATTGCCAACCCGGGCAAAGGGAATGTCACGGTCACAGTGACGGCAGGCGAGTGCTACGAAGGGGCGGCCCCTTCCGGACAACGTTACAACATCGGGCCAAGTCAAAACACCCAATTCGTCCTAGCCCGCGTGCAGGGTCATGGTTGTAATGGCAAGAACGGCCTTTTTAGCCTCACGATGAATCCAGGTGCCGACGGCAATGATGTGCAGTGGTTGGCGTTCGACAATGCCGGGGTACTGTGGCGGCACAACATCGCCAACCCGTACCCCGGAACGTTGACGATGACCTCTGCGAACAATTTCACCTATGCGTTGGTCTCAGCCAAGCAGCTGAAACTAGGGCAGCCAACGGGAAACTGGGCATTGATTTGCTCACCTCAATGCACCAATGTGGTATTCAAAAAGGAAGTGACAAATTCGATTGCGAATAGCTCATCTATGAGCGAGGAAATCAAGACTGCCATTTCAGTTTCCTTGACAGAAAAAATTGGAAATGATGCATCACCCGTTTCGGCCGAGCTCAACATCACAGCGAGCATGGAGGCTACCCACAATAAGACCCTCAGTAACGAAGTTCTAAATGGCAAGTTGGACGGATCCGAGGTAACGCAAACCTGGACTAACGAACAACTGGCCGAGCATAAAATTGGAGCGATTTGGCAATGGCAAACCTCAATGACTGCTCCAGGCGGGGGCGTGGTAGTTATTAAGGAGCCAATCATCACCTGCACTCAAGGGCCGGGCAGAAGGCCAACATGGGGGCCCATGGTCCCAATGCAGGTAGATGCGTGCAGGGGAGCCTTGGCCTCAGCCAGTGTCGCGCCGGTGGCCGTAGCGCAGCAACAAGCAGCCCCCGCAGCGAAGCAAGCTTCACCCCAAGTCACTACCACTCCAGCGCTTACTTGCCAACAGATGAGCGATCGCTACAACATCTCGGCCAACGTGTCCTGGGGTACAGCGGACGCCCAGGTTCAGGCCGCCTGGGTGGCCTTGCGTTGCACCACGAAACCGGCATCGAGCAGTCCAGCGGCTGTGCTTACGTGCCAGCAGATGAGCGATCAATATGCAGTGGTGGCCAACCGGGGCTTCGGATTTGCTCCAGAAGACGCGCGTCGCCAGTGGGTCTCCATGGCCTGCAACACTGCGCCTTCGGCTGCTCGGGTTCCAGCCTTGTGCCAGCAAATGAGCAACCAGTACAAAATCTACGCAAACCAAACTTGGGGCAATGCGGATACCAATGTGCAGGGCTCATGGGTTGGGATGAGCTGTACTACCAAGCCGATCTAAGTTGTGCGATGTGGATCAGAGGCACCCCTTGCAGCAGGCTCACCCTACCGGGCGTCCGATCTGCCCAGCCTACGGGCGACGATTTCAAGCCATTTTTCCGCTCACCACAACCAAAGGTACATTCAAAATGAAAACATTTAGAAAATTGGGGATTCCAATCGTCATCGCAGGACTTGTGATGGCTACCTTGGCGGGTCTGGCCCATGCCGGGCGATTGGATGAGAGGGCTGTATCCATTGATAAACCCGTCCAGGGAGCAGCCACTGGCGGCATACCGGCCGGGCAGATAAACGCGTGCAAAAGCTCAAAATGCACCGTGACAAATTACACCCCCGTCATGAATAACGGGAAGTTAGTCGGTTGTAAAAATGCTGCCACCGGTGCGATGAGTGCCAGCGCCGGCAACTGCAAGACCACACAGGTTTGCATTAATGAACCGCCAGGATGTATACCCGCCATGAAGCAAGGCATCACGCCCTCGGATTCGCGTCTGAAGCGCGATATCGTTCCGGTGGGGCACCTTCCCAACGGTCTGGGCTTGTATAGCTACCGCTATGTCTGGAGCGAGACAACCTACGTTGGAGTGATGGCACAGGAGGTGGAACTGACTCATGCGCAAGCAGTCTTTCGCGGCGAAGACGGGTACCTGTCTGTCGATTACCCAGCCATTGGTGCCCATCTCATGACCTGGGAGCAGTGGATCGCATCGAGGACTCGTTGACACGGCAGTACTCCTGCCTGAGCAAATACCAAGCACCCAGGCCCAATGCTGGGTGCAGCACCGCAAACGTCAAAAGCAAATTCGGGAATACACCGGAGAGCGCCAGCGGAACCAACACGAGCGGCCCACAAACGCTGGTTCCATGAAAATGATTTGCAGCAATCCCGGAACCAACATGATCAAAACACCATTGGCCATGTAGAGCCCGCCGTTCATCACGGTGTAGCGCGAAGCCTTGGACAAACCGGCGTGCGCTGAGGGAGACTTTGTGGCAGGTGGGTAACTACGGATGGCTTCAAATGCCCAATCGGTGTGAAACAGAGCACATTCCTTGGGCATAAAATCATGCTCTGGCGCTTTAAATGTGGGCGTAAGCAGCTCTCAAAATGAGAGCAATTTCAGAAACCCAGTCATGGAGCAGCACCATGAAAATATTTTTGACCGTAGCTACTGGCTTCATTGGACAAGCGCTGGTGCGGGCGCCAGCCGTATGGAGAGCACGGGTGAGCCTGGTCGTGTCAATGTTTCGGCCTACACCTACGACCTCATACGTAAGGAGTTTGAGTGCGAATACCGGGGTCGGGTGGATGCTAAGGGTAAAGGCGAGGTAGACATGTATTTTGTTGCTCAATACAAATTGGACGACAATTAAATGCAAAATGGACGGGATGAAAATCTGATTTAGACGAAGTTCTTCTATCCTCCATCCAGCCAATCAACGACAAATCAATGACGACCACACCCCTGATCCGTCGCCATGCGAAAGACGGTGTGCTTGCTGCATTGCAGGACACACCCGCGGTGCTGATCAACGGCCCGCGTCAGTCCGGAAAAACCACGCTGACGCGGGAATGTCTGCCCGATGTGCCCTACCTCACGCTTGACGATGCAACGCAGTTGGCGGCGGCCCGTGCAGATCCGCAGGGCTTTGTGCGCCGCCTCGACCGGGCCATCATCGACGAGGTGCAACGTGCGCCCGAATTGCTGTTGGCGCTCAAGTTGGCGATTGACCAGGACCGTCGCCCGGGGCGCTTTTTGCTCACCGGTTCGGCCAACGTGATGAGCCTGCCAACCATTGCTGACAGTTTGGCGGGCCGTATCGAGATCCATACCCTGCTGCCTTTGTCCAGCGCTGAAATAGCGGGTCGCGAGTCCCGATTTCTGCACCGTGCGGCCTCGCAGGAATGGAGAGATGCACAAACACACGGCCCCGTTGGCGATGCATTTGTCGAACAGATACTGGCCGGTGGTTACCCCGAAATGCGCCAGCGCGCGAACGCAATGCGGCGACAGGCTTGGGCTCGCGCCTACATCACCACGCTGGTGGAGCGCGACATTCAAGATGTGGCTCGCATCGAAGATGCCGGGCGTTTGCCGGAGCTGCTGGCCATCTTGTCGACATTAACCGGGCAGCTGCTTAATCTGAGCCAGCTTGGCGGCCAACTCGGCCTCAACCAGCGTACTGCTGAAAAATACGTGGGTATTCTTGAAAAACTTTTTCTCGTGCGCCGCCTGCCTGCCTGGACGCGCAACGAATTGGGCCGGTTAATCAAGACCCCTAAGCTGCATTTCATAGACGCTGGACTGCAAGGCGCCATCGGCCGCGCGAGTGGCGAACTCCTTGCGCGTGACCGACAACGTCTGGGCCCCTTGTTGGAGAGCTGGGTGTTCGGTGAACTGCTCAAGTCCATTCATCTGAGCAACGACGCCTGGTTTATCTCGCACTACCGAGACAAGGATCAGGTCGAGGTCGACTTCGTGCTCGAGTCACCACTGCGCACTGTCATTGGCATCGAGGTCAAAGCGGCGGCAAGTGTCAATGCTGCAGATTTCAAAGGATTGCGCCGCCTGCGCGACCAGTGTGGAAGCGCATTCATCAGCGGTATCGTTCTGTACGACGGCGAAGCCGCCATGCCATTTGGAGAGGGTCTATGGGCCGTGCCATTCGGATGCCTGTGAACAGGGCAGGTTTGCGCATGGCCGCTTCTTTGGAAAATCGCAGCACCGATTCCGCGTTCTAACGGCGCCTTCGCCTCGGCATCCACAGCGACCCGAGCGCCGGTGAGCCCGGCCGAGTCAATGTGTCTGCCTACACCTATGACCTGATCCGCGAAGACTTTACCTGCGAATACCGTGGGCGGGAGGATGCAAAGGGCAAAGCGGAGGTGGACATGTATTTTGTTGTGGGCCCGCAAGTCAAGGGGCAACAATCGGGGCTTGTTGCCTAGCCCCAGAACTCCTGCAGCAACCGCGCCGTCTCATGCGGCAACTCTTCCGGAATAAAGTGCCCAGCCGGCATGGTTTGACCGACAACGTTTTGGGAGCACTGGGCTTGCCACAGCTCCACGGGTTTGAACATGCGGTTCACAATGCCGCGATCGCCCCACAGGACGAGGGTGTTGCATTCAATTTTTTTCCCCTGCGTGCGGCTTTCGCGGTCGTGCTCCAGGTCGATGCTGGCGGCGGCGCGGTAGTCCTCGCACACGGCGTGGATGGTTTCCGGTTTGCAGAAGCAGCGCTCGTATTCGGCCAATGCCGCAGGCTCAATGTGCCCCAGCCCTCCGGTGCCCCAGCCACCCAGTTTTTGCATCAAATAGGGCTTGGCGTTGCCGCCAATCATGGTTTCTGGCAGAGGCTCGGGTTGGGTCAGGTGGAACCAGTGGTAATAGGCCTGGGCAAACGCGAAGTCGGTCGCGGCGTACATGTCCAGCGTGGGGGCAATGTCGATCACGCACAGTCCGCTCAGGCGGGTAGGGTGGTCTACCGCCATGCGGTGGGCCACACGCCCGCCCCGGTCATGGCCGCACACGCCAAAGCGCTGCACGCCCAACTGATCCATCACATCGACCATGTCTTGTGCCATGGTGCGCTTGCTGTA